>CAZCCN010000008.1:13145-21079 GCA_964497085.1 uncultured Ferruginibacter sp. | reverse complement strand
AAGGAGGCACATTTATCGTACGGATTGAGGACACCGACCAAACCCGATTTGTGGAAGGAGCGGAGCAATATATTTTTGACTGCCTGACTTGGTGCGGATTGACACCAGATGAAAGCCCGTTGCATGGAGGAGAATACGGCCCTTACCGACAAAGTGAAAGAAAGCCCATGTACCGGGAATATGCTGAAAAATTAGTTGAACAAGGACATGCATACTATGCTTTTGATACGCCAGAAGAATTGGAACGCATGCGCAACGAATACAAAACAGCAGACAATCCATCCCCTCAATATGATGGAAAGGTCAGGTTGAGGATGAAAAATTCACTGACCCTACCCGCCACGGAGGTGACAAAAATGCTGGAAGCGGGCACGCCGCATGTGATTAGAATAAAAATACCTGCGAATGAATCGATTGCTTTTCAAGACTTGATTCACCAGGAAGTGTGCTTTGATTCCAACTTAGTAGATGACAAAGTATTGTTGAAAGCCGATGGCATGCCTACTTATCACCTCGCAGTGGTGGTAGATGACTACCTCATGAAAATCACCCATGCATTTAGGGGGGAAGAATGGCTGAGCAGTGCACCACTTCATATCTTATTATGGAAATATCTTTTTGGATTGGACCAGATGCCTGCATGGGCCCATCTTCCATTGATACTAGGACCCAGCGGAAAATTAAGCAAGCGAGACGGAGCCAAATTTGGCTTTCCGGTCTATGCGATGAATTGGACAGATCCCCGTTCAAATGAATTGACGGAGGGTTTCAAGGAAAAAGGATTTTTACCTGAAGCATTCATTAATTTACTGGCCATGCTCGGCTGGAACAGCGGCGAGGAAAAAGAACTGTTTTCTTTGGAGGAATTGATTCAGGCGTTCTCCATAGAAAGAGTACATAAAAGTGGGGCCAAATTCGATTACGAAAAAGCCAAATGGTTCAACCAGGAATGGATTAAAAAAACACCCGTTTCACACTATGCAACTTTTGTAAAGCATTATTTTATCAAGAAGGGGGTTGAGTTGAACGACGAGACTTACTTTTTATCAGTATTGGAAAAGGTAAAAGACCGCTGTTCCTTATTAAGTGATTTTTACGATCAAGGATTTTATTTTTTTACAGCCCCTACCCAATTGGATACTGCCGCTGTTCAATCAAAATGGAACCTTGAAAAAGCCTCTTTTTTTGATGAATATTGTCAACAGTTGGAATCCATTTCGGATTGGACCGCGTTGTCGATTGAAGAGACATTCAAATTCTTGGCTGCCGAAAAAAACATCAAGCCGGGCGAACTGCAGTTGCCCATGCGCATCATGCTGGTGGGTGGTAAATTTGGGCCGGCGGTGTTTGAAATAGCCCATGCCATCGGAAAAAAAGAAACCATAGCCAGGGTTCAAAAAGCATTGCCTATTTTTAATGCATCAATATGACCAGACCAATTAGAGTACTTGTAGCCAAAGTGGGACTAGATGGACACGACAGAGGAGCCAAAGTGATCGCCACGGCGCTCAGAGACGCAGGCATGGAAGTGATTTATACCGGACTTCGGCAAACACCTGAAATGGTGGTGAATGCAGCGCTGCAAGAAGATGTGGATGCCATTGGCGTGAGCATTCTGAGTGGCGCACACATGACCGTGTTCCCCAAAATCATTTCACTCATGAAAGAAAAGAACATGAACGATGTGCTGCTAACGGGCGGTGGCATTATACCCGCAGAAGACATGGAAGCCCTTGCCGCTATGGGCGTGGGGCAATTGTTTGCACCCGGAACCACAACCCATGACATTGCGGATTACATTGCCGCATGGGTCAAAACAAACAGAAGTTTCTAACGAAATCATTTACACATGTATCAGACTTTGTTGACCAATTTGGAGAATGGCATACTGACCATTACCATCAATCGTCCTGAAAAACTGAATGCTTTAAACAAAGAAGTCTTCGATGACCTGGATAGGGCCATGAATGAGGTATACTCCAACAAAGAAATTAAATCTGTCATCATCACGGGTGCAGGCCCAAAAGCATTCGTAGCGGGAGCCGACATTACAGAATTTGCTGCACTGGGCAAAGAAGAAGCCAAAAAACTCGCTAAAAGAGGACAGGATGTTTTTTTTAAAATTGAAAATAGTCCCAAACCCGTTGTAGCCGCTGTCAATGGTTTTGCGCTGGGTGGGGGTTGTGAACTCGCCATGGCCTGCCACTTTAGGATTTGCAGCGACAATGCCAAGTTTGGTCAACCCGAAGTCAACCTGGGTTTGATTCCGGGTTATGGAGGTACCCAACGATTGACGCAGTTGGTGGGCAAAGGAAAAAGCATGGAGCTGCAAATGACCGCGCAATTGATGGATGCCACAGAAGCGTTGCAATGGAAATTGGTGAACCATGTAACCAGCCAAGAGCAGTTATTGTCCAAAACAACTGAAATCCTACAAACCATTCAAAGCAAAGCCCCCATTGCGATAGCTAAAATCATTGAATGCATCAACATAGCGGTGGTGAGTGACAGTGCCTACACCAACGGAACCACCGGATACGATAAAGAAGTGGAATGCTTTGGAGATTGTTTTACCACTGCAGACATGAAAGAAGGCACCAGCGCCTTCATGGAAAAAAGAAAACCTCAATTCAAAGGTCAATAAAAAATATACAATGGAATACAGAATCGAGAAAGACACCATGGGGGAAGTAAAAGTGCCCAAAGACGCTTACTATGGCGCACAAACCCAACGAAGCATTGATAACTTTAAAATTGCACAGGACATCAACCGAATGCCCAAAGAAATCATTCGGGCTTTTGCCGATTTAAAGAAAGCTGCTGCCCTGACCAACCATGAAGCGGGCGTATTGCCGAAAGAAAAAGCCGATTTGATTGGAGCAGTATGCGACGAGATTGCAGCGGGTAAGCTACATGATTGTTTTCCATTGGTTGTTTGGCAAACCGGTAGCGGTACCCAAAGCAACATGAATGTCAATGAGGTGATTGCTTATCGGGGCCATGTATTGAAAGGTGGTCAATTAAGTGACAAAGAAAAGTTTTTACACCCCAATGACGATGTGAACAAATCACAATCAAGCAACGATACTTTCCCAACGGCTATGCACATTGCCGCTTATAGAATCCTTACGGAAGTCACCTTACCTGGTATCCAACAACTCAGGGATACATTGGCGGCCAAAAGCAAGGCCTTCATGCATGTTGTGAAAATTGGCAGGACCCATTTCATGGATGCCACACCTTTGACTGTGGGACAGGAATTCAGCGGCTATGTTTCGCAGTTGGATCATGGCATCAAAGCCATCAAAAACACATTATCCCATTTAAGCGAATTGGCGCTGGGTGGCACGGCTGTCGGAACAGGCATCAACACACCAGCGGGATACGCAGAAAATGTTGCCAAGCACATTGCTGCCTTGACAGGACTTCCTTTTGTAACGGCTGAAAATAAATTTGAGGCCTTGGCAGCACACGACGCGATTGTAGAAGCCCATGGCGCCTTGAAAACCGTTGCGGTTAGCTTGATGAAGATCGCCAATGACATTCGCATGCTTTCCTCCGGACCCCGCAGTGGCATCGGTGAAATTTTTATACCCGACAATGAACCCGGCTCCTCTATTATGCCAGGCAAAGTCAACCCCACTCAATGCGAGGCCCTGACGATGATAGCCGCACAAGTAATGGGAAATGATGTTGCCATTGGTATTGGCGGCAGCAATGGACATTTTGAATTGAATGTGTTCAAGCCCCTGATGATCTATAATTTCCTTCACAGTGCCCGATTGATTGGAGACGGATGTGTTTCGTTCAATGAAAAATGCGCTGCAGGCATTGAGCCCATTGCCTCCAACATCCAAAAACACGTGGACAATTCATTGATGCTGGTGACGGCTTTGAATACAAAAATCGGTTATTACAAAGCAGCCGAAATTGCTCAGAAAGCGCATAAAGAAGGCACTACTTTGAAAGAAATGGCAGTCAAATTAGGCTACCTGACAGCCGAAGAGTTTGATGCTTGGGTAGTGCCAGCTGACATGGTAGGAAAAATATAATGCCCTTTTCCATCGCATGGACACTATTAAAAGCCGTTTTCTAAAACGGCTTTTTTAATGAGTAGCATCAGATATAGGATTGATCAGGAAACCTGGGTAGCATCATCTACCAACGCTTTGGTCTCAACTGTATTGCTCGCTGTTTGCCGGTTGCGATAATCAGTGAATTTTTTCTGAAATACGATGATGCTGATGACCCCACCGCTGATGGCTGCATCAGCAATATTGAAAATAGGTCGGAAAAATTCGAAGTCTTCCCCACCCCAAATAGGAAACCACTCCGGAAAATGGCCTTTAAGAATAGGGAAATACAGCATGTCCACTACATTGCCGTGCAGGAAAGTAGCATACCCTTGGGATGACCATGAGGCTAGGCCTTCGTAATATCCATAGGTGTTGTTGGCAGGATTGAATACCATTCCTTTGTCAAAAAACATCCCATAGAAACAAGAGTCAATCAGGTTTCCAAGCGCACCTGCAAAAATCAGGGCCGCACAAAAAATGAACCCATTGTGGTATTTTTTTTGAATGATGTTTCCAATGTACCAGATGCCAAAAACCACGGCACCCATCCTGAAAATGGTGAGAGCCATTTTACCGATGTTGCCACCGAATTTCATACCATAGGCCATGCCGGGGTTTTCCACAAAGTATAACTGAAACCAATCTCCCAAAATATTACGGGAGCTATGCAAAGGAAAAGTTGTTTTGACATAATACTTCAACGCCTGGTCTATAAACACCACTGCGAAAACGATTAATACAACATGAAATTTTTTCATAATCAGATCATAAATATACTAGAATGATACAATAGGATTTATTGCAAATGGATTATTCTTGGAAATAAACACGCTTGACCCGATGGGAAATATTGGTTAATATTTCATACGGAATTGTATGAGCCCATCCGGCAACAGTGTTCACAGATAAGTCCTTGCCAAAAACAATCACTTCATCTCCTTCTGAAGCAGGTATACCTGTAATGTCCAGCATGGTCATGTCCATACAAACGTTACCAATCACAGGTGCCAACTGCCCATTCACCAACATTTTGCCCGTACCATTGCTGAACGAACGGGCATAGCCATCTGCATAGCCGATGCGAACCGTTGCAATGGTGGCATCCTGGTGCAATACACCACGCCTTCCGTATCCAACCGTTTCTCCTTTGGGCAAATGTTTGATTTGAGAGATGGTGGTTTTCAGGGTAGTGACGGATTCAACCGGATACTGACTATCCACACCATACAACCCAATGCCGAGGCGAACCATATCAGCCTGCAGGGAAGGATGTCTTTTGATGGCTGCCGTATTTGCGATGTGTTTGATACAGGTATACCCAATGGCCAATTCAATTTGATTGACCATCTGTTCAAATAAGTTTCCTTGCTGGGTAGTAAACGAATCTTCTGCAGGATTTTCACTGGCGACCAAATGAGAAAAAACAGAACGAACCACGAAGGTATCATCTTGTTGAAGCAATTGGCACAAATCTTTCACTTCACCTGGCATAAAACCCAATCGATGCATGCCCGTGTCCAGCTTGATGTGGATGGGATAATGGCTGATTTGGTGACGGATCAAGTGAGATTTCAACGCGTGGAGAATGGAGAAGGAATACAATTCCGGTTCCAATTGATAAGACACCAGGTTCTCAAAACCCATGGCGGTGGTATTCATCACCATGATGGGCGTTCGAATGCCAGCTTTTCTCAGTTCAACGCCTTCGTCGGTATAAGCAACCCCTAAATACTCAATGCCTTCTTGCTGCAGCAAATTGGCAATTTCATACGTGCCGCTCCCATAGCTGAATGCTTTAACCATTGCCATGAGTTTGACAGAGGGCTTTACGGCTTTTCTGTATATAGACAAGTTGCTTCTTAGAGCATTCAGGTTAATCTCCAATACGGTTTCGTGAATTTTCTGTTCCAGCAGGGTTCCAATCTTTTCAAATGCAAACGAACGGGCGCCTTTCAACAAAATGGCTTCGTTCTGAAATTGAGTCACCTCTACCTCCTGCAAAAAAGCTTCAGTGGAGATGAAAAATTGAACATCGGTCCATCCAGTGAACAAGCCAGCATGAGTAGAAAGCTCGGGGCCGATACCAATGAATCGATACAGGTCTTTCTGTTTCAAAATGGAAGCAATCTCTGTATACAAAGCTTGGGATGATTTTCCAGATTGCAACATGTCACTTAAAATGACAGTCTTTTTTTGATGCTGGTTTTGCTGCATCAGAAAATCCAGCGCAATCGTCAGCGAATTGATATCGCTGCTGTAACTGTCATTGATGATGGAACATTGTGAAATCCCTTGTTTCAATTCGAGGCGCATGGCAACAGGACGCAGTTCATTCATTGCAACAGCAATGGCTGCCGTGGAAAGACCCATGCACAACATCACAGCTGCACAAGAGATGGCATTGAAAATAGACGCCTCATCTGTGAACGGGACCATGAAACTGAAATCCGTATGCTCATGCTTTGCATGGACAATGGTTTCTGTGATTCTTTTATCAATTTGCGTGATTAACAGATCAACCGATCCCTGATAGCCCCAGCTAAACAGTCGCATGGACGGATTGGCTTGTTGGGAAAATGTCTTGACGGATGTGGCCACCAATGGATCATCTGCTGCGTAAACCAAGCACCCGCATGAATGAAACAAGGATAACTTTTCGTTTATTTTTTGCTGCATCGAATCAAATCCTTCAGCGTGCGCATCACCGATAAAGGTCAATACGCCTATTGTAGGTTGAATGATGGCTTGAAGCTTGTTCATTTCATTGGGCTGAGAAATGCCAGCTTCAATGATAGCCAGGTTGTGTTCGGGCGTCATCTGCCAAACACTCATGGGAACCCCAATTTGAGAATTGTAACTTTTTGGGCTGCGAACAATGTGAAAGCGATCGCCCAACAATTGATACAGCCATTCTTTGACAATGGTCTTTCCGTTGCTTCCAGTAATACCAATAACCGGATACTGGAAACGCTTTCGATGTGCTGCTGCCAATGATTGCAAAGCGTCTAATACATTGTTCACGAACAGCAGATTGGCTTCTGGGCAGCGCTTAAGAATGCCTGGGTCTAGCTTCTCTGCAATCACAAAGCTTCGGACCCCTTTTTGATAAAGCTCATCTATGAAGTCAATTCCCTTTCTTCTAGGACCATCCAATGCAAAAAACAGTGACCCCTGTGGAAATAAAACCTTTCGGCTATCCATTAACAGGGTGTCAACGGAAGTGGCACCATCGCCTTGCAGCAATGAAGCCTTCATGATTGGAATGATATCTGTTAGAGTATATAGCAATGAATGATTGATTGAATATTTGATTATCGAATGTCAGGAGGCACACCTCTCTTTTGATGATAAATGGAATATACAATTGAACCCGTTATGCTTGATACAATGACCAGCAGCGATAACACCACTTGGGTATTGGCATCGATCCATTGTGAGATCCAATGTTCAGCCAGCATTTTCACCCCAATGAATAACAGCACAAAAGCAATCCCCTGCTGCAAATAATCAAATTTAGACACTGCAGACCTGAGCAAGAAGAACAAACTCCTTAAGCCCAATACCGCAAAGATATTGGATGTATAAATAACCATTCTGTCCAACGAAATGCCCATGACTGCAGGAATAGAATCCAAAGCAAAAACAAGATCTACGACGGCTAGCAATACGATGACCACAAACAAAGTGGTATAGACTGGTCGTCCATTTTCCCTAACCACATACCTGCCGCCCCCGTCGTGTGCCGCCAAGGGCAGGTATTTCTTTAGCCATTGGTAGACTTTGGTGTCTTGGGGCACCATTTCCTTCTCTTCATTGGCCGTGAACATTTTATAGCCTGTATACACCAAAAACACACCG
>CAZCCN010000008.1:7946-13135 GCA_964497085.1 uncultured Ferruginibacter sp. | reverse complement strand
ACACACCGAAAACATATAATATCCATTCAAACTGATGAACCAAGGCTACGCCCAGTGTGATGAATAAAACCCTGCAAACAATTGCCATCAGGATGCCCGCTAACAATACGCGTCCATAATAGATTTCCTTTACTTTAAATGCATTGAAAATAATGATAAAAACAAAAATATTGTCGACACTCAAACTCCACTCCATCAAATAGGCACTGATGTATTGTAACGCCAATGGGCGCCCCTTCTCCACCCACATAAAAACAAAAAAACCAAAGGCCAGCGCAACCCAAAATATCGTTTGCAAAAACGCCTTTTGAATGCTGATGGATTGGTTTTTTTTACTCAAAAGTCCCAAATCAAACAGCAAGGCCAATGCAACCACCGCTATGAAAACCAAATATGATAATTGATCCGTTGACATAATAAAAAATTAATGAGACATGTATTTTCTCCTTCTAACCCATTGAAAAATCACTGCAAATACTATTACCAGCAATATAGGAATCAACATATTAATGATTTGCCATTCCAACCGGTGGTCACTGACCTGTTTGTTGTCCAGCAACCTGAGCACATAGTCTTTGGACTTGGCTTCAGTCAAACCATACTGGTCTACCAGATAGTCCAATGCATTCAAGAGAAATGCTTTGTTTGCAAAAGGAAATTCCCGCTGCGTGCCATAGGTAAAAGGATTCATGCCCATGGGGGTGGGCTGATTGCCCTTAACAATGGTATTCAAAACCATATCGCCATCTGATACAATTATCAGCTTGTTGTTGTGAATGCAAGCCGGCAAAAAGGGATGGTCAGCCTGCGCAAGCGAATCTTGCATGGCCGCGGAGAGTCGATTGGCGAACAAGGATGAAAACTTTCCTTCCAGCAATACAGCAACCGGTATATGCGGGGTGCGGTAGTTTTCATTTTCAGGCGCGGTTACATTCTCGGCACCACTGATCAAAGCAGGTGTGGCAATCGTCCTGGCATTGACAGAAGAATACAATAAAACGGTTTTGGAAATACCTTCTGTTTCGACGGTGTCAATTGAGTTGACAAATTTACCAGAAACATACCCAATATTTTTGGTGATCACACTGTTGGGATTGGACTCCAATACCGGAAAGTAATTCCAAGGCAATAATTCAAATTGGCCATTTCCGCTGACATCAAAAGGAAGGTAGTCGCATTGCAAATCCATCAGTAAATCCGAATTGATGCGAATGCCATATTTAAAAAGCTGGTCTTCCAGATTTAACTCCCTGTCATAGGCGATGACTTCATTTTTGATTTGAAGGCTATCCATTTCCGCATTCAACTTGTCGATATATACCAACACTTTTCCACCCTGCATGATGTATTGATCAATCTTTAGTTTTTCCATGTCGGTGAACCTTTGTGTCGGTTTCACCAACAAGAGCACGTCAAATAAGGGGGGCACGGCTGGTTGTGTATTCAGGTCCAATGTATAAAATGAATAATTGGGCTTCAATACGTTTTCAACCAAATCGTATGTATTGTAACCGGCGGGCTCCCCGTTTCCGGTGGCGTAGCCAATAACAGGTTTTTCTTTTTGGATCAACTGAGCCAGCGCATGGGCAATCGTATATTCCAGCATAGCCTCGGCACTGTTGAGTTCCTGGAAATTGATGAAGGGGGTTTTGCCTTTGTACAATTCGATGGGCAACACCTGCTGGTTGTAGGTTACCAGTCCGACAGGATACAACAATTGTTGCTGCTGTCCTTCTTTCACCTGAGAAGTCAAATTAATGGGCAGAAGCCCCATTGACGTCAACGTATCCCCGTAGGTAACAGTCGTGCCGTCCACTAGTTCATCTGGCGAAACAAATTGGTAGGTAAATGGATGGCCGGCTATGTCTTTGAAGGTTCTGAGCAGGTCTTCGGTAGCCATCGACAATCGCTTGAATCCACTGGGTAAATTGCCTTTTAAAAAAATCTGTACAGAAACGGGCTGATCAATTTTTTTCAACAGCTTCCTGGTTGGCTCGCTCAGCGTAAATCTTTTTTCATTGGTAAAATCGATGCGGGTATGCCAATTGGAAGCGCCCCAATTAATCATGCACACCAAGAGGATCGCCCCTGGGAGCCAAAGTTTATGGAGTCGTATATTGATCATCTTGCCCATTATCTACTCTGTATATTTTTGGCGGTGATCAATAAGGATAAGTATACAATGCTCAGAAAATAAATCAGGTCTCTGGTATCCAATACCCCCCTGCTGATGTTTTTATAATGAAAATCGATTCCCATCATTTCAACAAAATAATCTGCTCCGCCCATCAAGGAGGTCAATTTGCTGATGGAAGTGAATCCAACATACATCAACAAACAGACAAACCCACTCAATAAAAAAGATACCACTGCATTATTCGTAAAACTGCTGCAGGCAATGCTGATAGAAGCAAAAACAGCTCCCAATAGGAAAAGGCCAATGTAACTGCCGATTAGACCACCCGTGTCAATGGTGCCCGTGGCACTCAATGTGGCAATGGTATAGACATACACGATGGTGGGAATCAATACCAACAACACAATCAATACAACAGACAGGAATTTTCCCCAAACAATTTGCCAATGGGACAGTGGCTTGGTTTGTAATATTTCAAAAGTGCCGGATTTGTATTCATCCGAAAAAGAACGCATGGAAATGGCTGGCACCAAAAAGAGAAAGACCCAAGGCGCCAGGTCAAAAAATGCCTCCAAACTAGCATAGCCGTTGTCAAGGATGCTGGTATCCTGTAATAAAAACAGCACCACGCCATTGATGAGCAAAAACAAAATGATGGCGATGTATCCCGTCAGGTTGCTAAAAAATTGTCTGATGTCCTTTTTACAGATGCTCCACATACCATTAAAAATTAATGCAATTTACTATTTATCGAAGGAAACCAACTCATTGAAAGCCAATCCAAAGCCTAATTTTAAGGAATATAACAAGGATTGGCCTCTCGGTTTGCACCCATGGGCGTTGGGAGGGATTGAATTTTGTTGAAATGGCTTGCCATTGGATGGACAAAAGCTCGACAAAATCATGGATTAGGGTCCAGAAACAGCTCGATTAACATTTCATTAACGATAAATGGGAATTTAGTAGGCGGGAAAAGTATGAACTATGCAACAAATGAGTACATTTGACAGACTAAATCAATCTAATCACATGAAAAAAATTGCATTTTTGTTAATGGGATGCACCCTATTTACCATTGGTTGTAAAAAGGAAGACATTGCTGATCCAAACGCAGTAGTGGATGGCAACAAAATCGCCGCTCACCGATGCGCTTCATACGAGGTACTCACTCGTCAATTACAAGAAGACCCAAGCTTGGCCGGCCGAATGCAAGCCATTGAAGATTTCACAACCCGTTTTACACAAGACCCTTCTGCCAATCGTTTGGTGAATGGTGTGATTGTGATTCCTGTGGTGGTGAATGTGTTATATAAAACAACCGCTCAAAATATTTCAGCTACCCAAATAGCTTCACAAATTGCTGTTTTAAATGCAGATTTTGCAGGGACAAATTCTGATTACGGATTAACCCCTGCTTTATTTCAATCTGTTAGGGCTGGAGATACAAAGATTCAATTTGTGTTGGATACAATTATCCGCAAGTCAACCACGACTACCAGCTGGAGTACCAACAACTATGTAAAAATGTCAACCAAAGGAGGAATCAACCCTACAAGCCCTACCACCAAATTAAACTTATGGTGCTGCAACTTGGGTGGCGGTATCTTGGGTTACGCTCAGTTCCCTGGCGGAAGCTCTACTACAGATGGTGTGGTCATCGACGATAACGCATTCGGTAGCACGGGTACCGTAGCAGCTCCCTATAACAAGGGCAGAACCGCTACGCACGAAGTTGGTCACTGGCTGAACCTTCGTCACATTTGGGGCGATGCTACCTGCGGCAGTGATTTGGTAACCGATACACCTACCCACAATGCGGCCAATTATGGTTGTCCTGTGAGTGGTCACAAATCAACCTGTACGGGCACTCCTGTAGAAATGACCATGAATTACATGGACTACACAGACGACGCTTGCATGTACATGTTTACTGTGGGTCAAAAAACCAGGATGAATGCCTTGTTTGCAACTGGTGGAGCGAGGGTTAGTTTTGCGCAACCGTAAGCACTCAATCATATTTTCAAAAAAGCTGTCAATTCTTTGGCAGCTTTTTTTATGGGTATCGGAGAAACTTATTATAGATTTGAACCTTCTTGCACAAAATGAGTAAAAGGATACAATTCATATTGGGATATTGGTTGCTTTGGTTGCTTGTCTTTGAATTGGCCAGGCTCGCCTTTATTTTGTTCAACCCTGCTCAATCTACTTCCCTGCCCATGTCTGCATTAATGAGCAGCTTTTGGCATGGTTTCAAAATGGACGCCTCCATGATCAGCTATATTGCGTTGCCTGTCTGTTTATTGATGTTGGTGCAATTGGGATATGCAGCTTTTCCCCTGCAAAGAATCCTGTTGTGGTATACCGCTTTGGTGCTGTTGTGGGTGGTGGTGCTGGAAATTTGTAACATCCCTGCCTTTGCAGCTTGGGGGGCGCACTTGGATGCTGGCCCATTGAAATACCTTTCTTCACCCAAAGAAGCCTGGGCGTCGGTCAGTCACTTGCCCGTTTTTTGGATAACGGTGGGATTGTTCTTCGTGTTTGCAGTATTTTTTAAGGCATTCAAATATTTTATTCAACGTCGGACCCCCTTTCAAACTATTACTGGACAGCAGCCATACTGGACAATGATTGGTTTTTTTATTTTCACACTGGTACAAATCATTCCGCTCAGAGGTGGTGTTCAATTGGCGCCCATCAACCAAAGCAGCGTCTATTTTTCAAGCAATCATTTTCTGAATTTATGTGCCATCAACGTACCCTGGAACTTTGTGCACTCACTGACGAGCGATTTGCAATCGACCGACAATCCATTTGTCTATTTATCAAAGACGAAGGCCGTGGGGATCAAAAAAGACTTACTGCAAGATACGAGCAGCACCCAGCCTCTTATTGATCTGGCAGTGACACCCAAGCCGAATATCATACTGATTGTTTGGGAAAGCTTCACACAGAAAATGATTGACCTGACCAAAGATGGCATCAGCATCACGCCCGGTTTCAATGAATTGAAAAAAGAAGGCATCTACTTTTCGAATGTGTATGCCAGCGGAGA
>CAZCCN010000008.1:0-7936 GCA_964497085.1 uncultured Ferruginibacter sp. | reverse complement strand
CCGACCAACCCACTACCTCTATCATCAAAATACCACAAAAGGCTGCTAAACTGCCCACCATCACCCAATCATTGAAAAACAATGGATATCAAACCTCATTTTATTATGGGGGTGAATTGGAATTTGCCAATATGAAAGCTTATTTACTGGGTTGTGGTTTTGATCAATATACCAGCATAGACAATTTTGAACAAAAAGACCTTAATTCCAAATGGGGCGCTCATGATGGCGTAGTGGAAGCGAAAGTATTGAAGGATGTGCAGTCCATGCGACAACCTTTTTTCGCCACTTGGCTAACCCTCAGCAGCCATGAGCCATTTGAAACGCCTGTGAAAAAAGCCATTGAAGGAGCAGATGATGAATCTTTGTTTCTAAACGCCCATCATTACACCGATCAGGTGATTTTCGATTTTATTGCACAATGCAAAAAACAGCCTTTTTGGAAAAACACGTTGGTGATGATTGTAGCTGATCATGGACACCCGTTGCCCAGAACCACACAAAAAATCAATGATTTTAAAATCCCCTTGTTGCTGCTGGGTGGCGCCCTCACACAAAAAGGAATCACCATGCAGCCAACCTGTTCTCAAACAGACATAGCGGCCACCTTATTGTCCCAGCTGAATCTGCCGCACAATGCCTTCGAGTGGAGCAAGAACATCTTGAGCAAACGACCCAATCAATGGGCCTACTTTTCCTTCAACAACGGATTTGGTTTTGTAGAACCCCAACAATACTTTGTTTTTGACAATGTAGGCAAGCGACCCATCGAACTCAAAGGCCCTGTAACAAATGCAGCGCTTACCAAAGGGAAAGCTTTGCAACAACTTAGCTTTGAGGACTACTTGTCGAAATAAAAAAACCGACAAATGGGATTGTCGGTATAATGTTGTTGAAAGGTGGAAAGACCGTCTAAACAGCAAAACTTTCTCCGCAACCACAGCTTCTGCTGGCATTGGGATTGTTGAAATAAAAGCCTTTCCCATTGAGTCCGTCGCTGAAGTCAAGTTCCGTATTCACCAGGTATAAAAAACTTTTTAAGTCAGTTACAATTTTAAGGCCTTTGTCTTCGAAAACCTGGTCCATGGGTTTTGTCTCGTTGTCAAAGTCCAATTTGTAACTCAAGCCGCTGCACCCACCGCCTACCACACCGACCCGAAGGAAATAATTGTTGTCTCCTTCCAGACCGGCTTCTTGCATCAGTTGAAGTACTTTTGCCTTTGCCTTGTCACTGATATAAATGCTGTTTTCTGTTGCAACCATTGGATAGAATTAGTGTACAACGCTTTCTTCGAATTTGATTTTTTCCAACCCATTCTTCTCTCTGTAGTCATTGATGGCTGCTTTGATTGCATCTTCCGCCAACACAGAACAGTGGATTTTAACGGGTGGCAAGTTCAACTCTTCCACAATCGTCATGTTGTCAATTTTAAGCGCTTCGTCAACGCTTTTGCCTTTCAGCCACTCAGTAGCCAAAGAAGAGGAGGCAATGGCTGATCCACAGCCAAATGTTTTAAACTTCGCATCGGTAATGACGCCTGTAGCATCGTCCACCTGAATTTGCAGACGCATTACGTCGCCACATTCTGGAGCGCCTACCAAGCCGGTTCCCACACTTTTACTTGATTTATCAAGCGTTCCCACATTTTTGGGATTCTGATAATGATCGATTACTTTTTCTGAATATGCCATATAATAAAATTATAAATGTTGATTAAAAAATTAGTGTTAGTGTGCTGCCCATTCGATTGTATTCAAATCGATTCCTTCTTTGAACATTTCCCACAAAGGACTCATTTCCCTTAACTTGATGACTGTTTCACTAATGGCTTTGATGGTGTAGTCAATTTGCTCTTCGGTTGTAAAACGTCCCAGTCCGAACCGGAGAGAACTATGAGCCAAATCATCACCCAGACCCAGCGCCTTCAATACATAACTGGGCTCCAAGGAAGCAGAAGTACAAGCCGAGCCTGAGCTCAGGGCAATGTTCTTATTGAAGCCCATGAGCAATCCTTCACCTTCTACATGCTTAAAAGAAATATTGGAAACGTGTGGCAAACGATGCTGGGTGCTTCCATTGACATAGGCTTCTTCCAATTGCAACAAGGCTGTTTCCAGCTTATCTCTTAATTTGCTGATTCGCTCCGTATCTGCCGCCATTTCCAGTTGGCACAATTCACACGCTTTTCCAAAACCAACAATACCAGTCACATTTAACGTTCCGCTTCTCATTCCCCGCTCATGACCGCCGCCATCCATCTGGGCGGTTACTTTTACCCTTGGATTCTTTCTTCTCACGTACAAAGCGCCTACTCCTTTAGGGCCATAAATTTTGTGGCCAGTGAATGCCATCAAATCGATGCCATCCTTGTTCACATCCACCGGAATTTTACCCACAGCCTGGGTTCCATCTGTAAAGACCAGAACGCCATGTTTGCGGGCAATGGCACTGATTTCTTTGATGGGCATAATGGTTCCGATTTCATTGTTGGCATACATGATGGCAATCAGAATGGTCGTAGGTTTGATGGCCGCTTCCAGTTCTTTGAGGTCAATCAATCCATCAGGCTGCACTTGCAAGTATGTTACGTCGGCTCCTAGCTTTTCCAGATGCTTGCAAGTATCCAAGACTGCCTTGTGTTCGGTGTTGGCCGTGATGATGTGGTTTCCTTTGGAAGCATACATTTCGTATACACCCTTGATGCCAAGGTTGTCCGCTTCGGTAGCACCCGAGGTGAAAATGATTTCCTTGGGGTCGGCTCCGATTAATTTGGCAACCTGTTCACGGGCGTAATCCACCGCTTCTTCTGCTGCCCAACCAAATGGGTGGTTTCTGCTGGCGGCATTGCCAAAATGATCTAGAAAATAAGGAGTCATCGCCTCCAGTACACGAGGATCCATCGGTGTCGTGGCGTTGTTGTCTAAATAAATGGGCAATTTCAACATGATATATGATACTTTTTTGAGTTCAATGACAATAACACGAAATTACTATAAAAGGTTCTAATTTGGGCAGGATCCTGCATGAATAAAGGGTGAAATAACCAATTTCGTAAATGAAATCCAACCGTTAAAATCGTATTTTTAACACATGCAACACATTGACCATATTGGAATAGCGGTAAAAAACCTCGATGTTTCCCTGCCCCTGTTTGAAAAGCTTCTCAACAGCGGCTGTTACAAAATAGAAACAGTAGATTCCGAACAGGTAAAAACGGCTTTTTTTCGAACGGGTGAAACCAAAATTGAATTAATAGAAAGCGTTCAACCTGATGGGGTCATTGCCAAGTTTATTGAGAAAAAAGGAGAAGGTTTGCACCACATTGCATTTGAAGTCGCCGATATCCAGGCAGAAATGAACAGATTGCAGCAAGAGGGTTTTGTGTTGCTCAATGAAACGCCCAAAAAAGGAGCAGACAACAAACTGGTCTGCTTTGTTCACCCCAAACAAACCAATGGGGTATTGATTGAACTTTGCCAGTCCATTGAACCTTAGTCCAACCCATTTATCTCAAAAAAGGATTGTGCATTTTTTCCTCCCCCATACGGGTAGGCTTTCCATGGCCGCTATAGACAATGGTTGAATCTGGCAAGACAAAAAGCTTTTCTTTAATGCTCTTCAAGAGCGTAGCGTGGTCGCCAAGTGGTAAGTCGGTTCTTCCAATGCTTCTGTAAAACAAGGCGTCTCCACTAATCACAAACTGATCAGCTGCCGAATAAAAAGCAAGGCTTCCGGGGCTGTGCCCTGGCACCAAAATAGCCTCCAAATGGTCTGAACCGATTGAAAGCTGCTGACCGTCAGTTATGTATTCAAAGTCTCCCGCATATTGGTCAAAGGGCAGATTGTACATCAAGCCGCTCGTGGGCGCAAAATCCAACACCTGCTTTTCGAGTGCATGCATGTGCAGGGTCAATTGAAAAGATTCTGCGATAAACTTATTGCCAAAAACATGATCCAAATGACAATGGGTATTGAGCAACAGTGTCGGTTGCAAAGCGTTGTTTTGAATAAACTGATATAAAACATCTCTTTCTTCCTGAAAATAGCAGCCCGGATCGATGATCGCGCACTGTTTTTGGTCATTGTAAAGAACGTACGTATTCTCTTGTATGGGGCTGAATTCAAATGATTGGACGTGCAACATGGCCTGGCAAATTGATTTTAAGGATTAAGCTGAAAGAAGTAATTTTATTGTAACAATTAATACGTTCCGTATGGCAAAGTTCTGCAGAATAATGTTCATTTCCATTTTTTTACTTTTTTCAGCTGTTGTCCTCCGGGCGCAAGTAAACGCAGTGACATTTGGCAAAAACCGGGTACAATTTAAAAAACTAAAATGGCAGTACTATCAAAGCGATAATTTCAACGTATATTTTTACGACAACGGGCAAGAACTGGCAAAATACATTGTACAAGTAGCCGAGGCCGAATTACCCAGCATAGAGACATCCGCCGAATACAGTTTGCAGCGAAGGGGCAATATTCTGGTGTACAATGATTTTGCTGACATGCAGCAAACAAACGTAGGATTGGAATCCGATATTTTGAATACAGGCGGTACCACCAAGCTGGTCAACAACAAAATGCTGGTGTATTACGACGCCAACCACGCCAATCTGAAACGACAAATTCGTCAGGGCATTGCTGACATCATCACAAAAAATGTTTTGTTTGGAGACGATTTGGGCGAAGTGGCCTCCAACCAGGCATTCCTGGATTTACCCAAATGGCTGACCGATGGCTACGTGGCCTATCTGGGTGAAAACTGGAGCACATCACTCGACGATGAATTAAAAAGCGAGATCCTAAGCGGCAACTACTCCAAATTTTCCGCATTGAGTTTTGCCAAACCCTTATTAGCAGGACATGCCTTTTGGTATTTCATTGAGGAAAAATATAAAAAAGAAAATGTTACGTATTTCTTATATCTAGCGAGAACCTACAAAAACCTGAATAAAGCCAGCCTGCAACTAACCAACCTGAAGTTCAAAGCGTTGACGGCTGCTTTCATGGAATACCAGGAAGAAAAATATTACAAGGACATTGCAAGCCGCAAAGCCTATCCTAAAGGAAATCTGGTCAATTCGTTTGACATCAACTCCCGATTGAACTATTATCGGTTCAATGTTAACCCCAATAAGAAAAACAATTCTTATGTGGTAACTCAATTCAAAAATGGCATTGTCAGGGTGATCCTAAATGAAGACGATGTGAACACCACCCTGCTCAAATATGGCATTCGGATGCAAGAATCAGAAATGAATCCTAGCTATCCGTTAATGGCCTGGGATCCAAAAGGCACAAGGATTTCAGTGGTATATGTGCAGGAAGGGAAATTAAAACTGTTTATTTATGATGTGGTGAGCAGAATCAAACAATACACCATTGACTTAACGGAACAATTTGATCAAGTGCAGGATATTAAATACATGCTGGACAGCAGAACCTTGCTGTTGTCAGCGGTGAAAAATGGACATACCGATATTTACACATTTGACATTGAAAAGGAAAGAGCCAAAGCTATTACCAATGATGTATACGACGACCTGGATGCTACGTTTGTTTCATTTCCGAATAAAACAGGTATTCTATTTGCGAGCAACCGACCTTCTGCCAATGCCCCAACGGGTGACACATGTATTCCTAGCCAGCATCGATTCAATGTTTTTTTAATTACCAATTTTGGAGACAAGCCTGAGCTGAATCAGATTTCTCAATTAACCAATCTGAAATATGGAAACGCTCGGTATCCGGCTCCCTATAATGTCAATCATTTCACTTTTGTAAGTGATGAGAATGGGGTACAAAACAGGTATGCTGGATTTTTTACCACAAAAAAAGCAGGCGTGGATACCCTCGTGCTGATCAATAACCAAATACTCAGAAATCCTTCGCCTTCAGAAATCGACAGTACCCTATCCTTGTACAAGAAAACGAACATCGATTCTTTGGCCGTTGTTTCCATTTCGGAAGACTCCGCTTATACGTTTCCCTTAACCAATTATCAAAGCAGTTTGGCAGAGACCAAAACAGCCGGAACAGACAGAATCCTGAGTGAAGTTACCCTCCAAAGTGATCAGAAGCTGTTGTACAAATTGAAAGTAGACGAGCAAACCCTGCAAAAAAGAAACGTATCTGCCCCTCCTACTGCTTACGCACAAAAGAAAATGCTGGAGAGCAAACTGTCTGACCAAGCTCCTGCTATCAATGACAAAAAATCGCCTCAGAAAGACAGCACCAACTTATCGGATGAGTTTCAGTCAACTTTTGAAAGCGAAACAAAAGACAGCGCTCAAATGTGGCAACCATTGAGGCCAACCATTCAACAAAGTGGAGACAATACACTGGCAAGGGCTCGTCTATACAAACTCAAGCCTATTAAGTTTTCGGCAGATGCAGGCACCGCTGCATTCAGCAGCACCATCTTATACAATAAATACCAGCCATATGGTGGAGGATCCGGGCCGATTATGCTCAATAGCAACACACCCTTGAATGGCTTGATTAGCTTAAGCACTTCCGATTTGATGGAGGATATTAAAATTTCGGGTGCTTTTAAAATTGGTACGAATTTTAAAGACAACGAGTGGCTGTTGAACTATCAAAATTTGAAAAGACGCATTGACTGGGGCGCCACTTATTATCGAAATGCTTCTTCTGCCGGTGTCAACGTCACGGACAACGCAGGGAATGTGCTCGCTTCCTACCCAGCTAAATTGTTTACGAATTTATACCAGGGAAACATCAGCTACCCTTTTGATGCAGCCAAAAGCATTCGATTCAGTTCAGGCATCAGATCCGACAACATAGCCGTTTCATCTGTAGACCCATTGAGCCTGTCCTTCGAGAATCAACAAACCTTGTATTCTGTTTCCCATTTGGAGTTTGTATATGACAACAGTTTGAACAAAGCGGTAAATATCTGGAACGGATTGCGCTATAAGATATTTACAGATTGGAATCGCCAAGTCAGCAAACTGAAAAATGTGGATGGCCCCAACATGTTCAACCTAGGCTTTGATGGAAGGTATTACTATCCGATTTACAAAAACTTTATCTGGGCAGGTCGAGTAGCAGGCGATTTCAGCTGGGGCAACCAGAAGTTCATTTATTATTTGGGGGGTGTAGATGGTTGGGTGATGTTTGGCAACAACATCAAGCCAGGGACCAACAAAGAACGCTATTTCAATTCTTCCAATGTACCTGCCAACGATCAAACTTATGCCTTTCAAAGCCTGGCCGTGAATATGAGGGGTCACATCCAGAATGTAGCCAATGGAAACAATGCAGTGGTCATCAACAGTGAATTGCGGCTACCGATTGTATCAACGTTTTTTGATAAAACTGTCAACAATGCTTTTTTGCGGGATTTTCAAATTACCCAGTTCATTGACCTGGGTACAGCCTGGAATGGCGCCTATAGCAAAATCAAAAGACCAGAAGTAACATACAGCGACCCCAATACACCAGTAACCGTCACCAAAAAAGTGGGTGGCGTCGGACCCTTTGTAGGGGGATATGGATTTGGAGCCAGAAGCACCCTATTGGGTTATTTCGTGAAATACGATGTGGGTTGGCCAATGGATGGCTTCTTCAGGGGCAAGCCTGTCATGTATTTGTCTTTAGGACTTGATTTTTAAAGGCGGCATTAAAAGACTCTTTTTACAAACCATTCAACACTTCCATGAGCACTTGACAAGCTTTTTCAATGTCTTGATCGGGTATATTGAGTGGGGGTGCAATGCGCAAGGATTGGGCAGAAAACAAGAACCAGTCGGTGAAAACCCCTTTCTCAATCAGCAGGTCGATGATTTTTTTATTGGTTTCAAAGCTATCAAAAGTGACCGCTATCAACAATCCCCTGCTTTGAACAGATTGTATGAGCGGATGCTTCAATTTGGATCGAAACAATTGTTCCTTAGCCCCTACTCCCTG
>CAZCCN010000007.1:1244-29753 GCA_964497085.1 uncultured Ferruginibacter sp. | reverse complement strand
AGCAAGAATTTCAGCAACCGAAGCATCTGCTCAGGGAATCAACTGGACATTTGCACCCATGGTGGATGTAACACGCGATGCAAGATGGGGCAGGGTGATGGAAGGCGCGGGTGAAGATCCATACCTCGGTTCTAAGGTGGGGGTGGCCCGTGTAAAAGGTTTTCAGGGAACTGATTTGGCGGCCAACAACACCATTGCGGCCTGCGCCAAACATTTTGCGGGCTATGGATTTGCAGAAGCGGGCAGGGACTATAATACCGTTGATATAGGTACTTCGACTTTGTACAATATGGTATTGCCGCCTTTCAAAGCGCTGGTAGACAACCATGTTCAAACCGTGATGAATGCTTTCAATGTAATCAATGGCATTCCCTCTACCGCCAATGCGATGTTGCAAAGAGACATTTTAAAAAACAAATGGAAATTCAAAGGATTCGTGGTGTCCGACTGGGGCTCCGGTGCCGAAATGGTGCAGCATGGTTTTGCCAATGACCTGAAAGATGCAGCCGCTCTGGCAGTCAATGCCGGATCGGACATGGACATGGAGTCTTCCGCTTATATCAAGCATTTAGAAGAATTGGTGCAATCCGGCACGGTACAGGTGAAAACCATCAATGAAGCTGTGAGAAGGATTCTGCGTGTGAAATTTTTGCTGGGACTGTTTGACGATCCGTATAAATATTGCGATGAGAAGAGAGAAAAGGAAGCCTTGTACCATCCATCGCATGCCGCCAAAGCATTGGAAGTGGCCAAAAAATCAATTGTATTGCTCAAGAACGAAGGGTCCTTGTTGCCTTTGTCTCCCCAACAACAAAACATTGCCGTGATTGGTGCGCTGGCCAATGACAACAACAGCCCATTGGGCAGCTGGAGGGTTTGTTCCGATAACAACACCGCCATTCCGGTTATAGAGGGCATTCAACAATACACCCGCAACTTTACTTATGCGAAGGGCGTAACCGTTTACCAGGGTGTTCATGATTTTATTCATGAAGCCAACATCAATGTCACAGACAGTTCTGAATTTGAACAAGCCATCAAACTTGCCAGCCAATCCTCGGTTGTGGTGATGGTATTGGGTGAATCTGGTTTTCAAACGGGAGAGGGTAGGAGCAGAACCAACCTGGGGCTTCCAGGATTGCAACAACAATTGTTGGAGCGTGTGTATGCCGTTAACAAAAATATTGTGTTGGTGTTGATGAATGGCAGACCACTGGCACTTCCCTGGGCGGCTGCACACATTCCGTCCATTTTGGAATGCTGGCAATTGGGTACACAAACAGGCAATGCCATTGCAGATGTGTTGTTTGGTGCCTATAATCCATCGGGTAAACTGGTGATGTCTTTTCCAAGATCGGTTGGTCAGGTGCCCATTTACTACAACCATTTGTCAACCGGCAGGCCTGATTCGGCAGAGCTGGTGTTTTGGTCGCACTATTCAGATGAAAAAAATACCCCCCTCTATCCTTTCGGATTTGGATTGAGTTATACAACTTTTGCCTACAGCAATCTCCGCATTCAATCTTCTAATCCTGCCGATGTGCGGGCAAGTGTGACTGTCACCAATACTGGCACCCGCGCCGGAGAAGAAGTGGTGCAATGGTACATTCACGACAAAGTAGCCAGCGTGGCCCGCCCGGTAAAAGAGCTCAAAGGGTTTGAAAAAATACTACTAAATCCCGGACAATCAAAAGAAGTCCAGTTTCGGATAACCGACGAAACACTCGGCTTTTACAACAACAATGGACAATTTGTGGTAGAACCCGGGGCATTCGAGATTATGGTGGGCACCCATTCTGCATCACTATTGTCTGTTGGTTATAACAAAAAATAATCCGTTCTCCTGTACGGATCTTAACCACACTGACAACTATCAGTTGTATCGGTTCTTTTCGTCATCTATTCTACACGAATATTAAATAGTATTGCGCTGCAGTGTAGGCGCGTGCGTATGACAGAAAATATGAGGTATATTCAAAGGAATTAGAACATACCCTAGCCCTTTAATCCGTACAACTCACTATGAACCATCGCTTGAGCAATGACCATCGTTATGCCAATCAATTTGAAGCATTTTTTAATCATGCTTCTCTGGGTATTATCGTCGTCACCGCTGCCGGAAAAATCGTTTCAGCCAATCCTTTTTTATTGAATGCATTTGGCTATTCCATAGAGGAAGTGATGGGCCAAGATGTTGAAATACTCATTCCGGAAAAATTTCGCCATTCGCACACCGCCCATCGGGCCAATTATGCTGCGCATCCGAGCAATCGGCCCATGGGTTCAGGAAGAAATCTATTTGGGGTGAAAAAGGATGGCACTGAGTTTCCGGTTGAAATCAGTTTGAGTCATGTACAATTAGAGGAAGAATCTTTGGTGATCGGATTCGTCACGGATATTTCTCTTCGTGTCCAGGATGCCGCTGAGATTGTCGCAATCAATCGCCGACTGGAAGAAAAAATAGCCGAACGAACCAAACAGCTAGAGTCAACCTTACAACAGTTGGAGGATTCAAATCGTCAGCTGGCTCTTGTCAATACCTATCAAAAGTCCATCATTGACAATGCGGCTGTGATGCTTTTTGTAACCAATCCCGATGGCATCATTCAGTTTTTCAACAACGAGGCCGTCAGCATTACCGGCTATAACCCCGAAGAGATTATCGGAATCTGTTCTCCTGTAATGTTTCACGAACAAAAGGATTTGGAAATGTGCAAACAGGAGCTTTTGCAGGACCATGGCATTCAGGTAGCTTCCGACTTAGAGGCCATCACCGAAAAAGCAAACAGAAATGCGCTGCGGAGCATTGAGTGCCATTATATAAAAAAAGATGGGCATGTGTTTCCGGTCTCTTTGACCATTACACCTGTCTGCAATCATGTAAAAGAGCTGATTGGGTATTTGGGTGTGGTGATTGATATTTCAGAAAGAAAAAAAGCTGAGGCTGAATTGCGTGAGTCATTGAAAAAGGAAAAGAAATTAGGCGAATTGAAAAGTCGGTTTGTTTCCATGGCTTCGCACGAATTCAGGACACCACTCAGCACCGTTTTGTCTTCGGCTTATCTAGCTGAAAAATACACCACCACAGAAGAACAGCCCAAAAGGGAGCGGCATTTGCATCGAATCATTTCTTCTGTCAATTCCCTCACCGAAATCCTCAATGACTTTTTGAGTGTAGGCAAGATTGAAGAAGGCAAGGTGCAGGTAAGGCTCAGTGAATTCAATATGAAAAAAGCCGTCACGGCTTTGGTATACGACATGCATGCCAATTTAAAGAAAGGCCAATCTGTTCATTATGAGCACCAGGGCCCAGAAATGGTTCAGCTGGATGCCTCCTTGTTGAAACACATACTGCTCAATCTATTGTCCAATGCCATTAAATTTTCTTTTGAGGACAATGAAATCGAGATTAGAACAAAGGTGAGCCATTCTGAAATAATACTTTCTGTCAAAGACCAGGGAATCGGTATTTCTATCGAAGACCAGGAACACTTGATGGAACGGTTTTTCAGGGCATCCAACGCCACCAATATTCAAGGCACCGGATTGGGCTTGCACATTGTTTCCAAATATGCCGAACAGATGAACGGAAAGATTTATTGTGAGAGTGATATTGAACGCGGCACCACCTTTCGAATCATTTTTAAACCTATAAACGTACCACAATGAAAACAGTACTCTTAATTGAAGACAACGACGCCATCAGGGAAAACACCGCTGAAATTTTGGAGCTGGCCGGCTATAAAGTATTCACAGCATCCGATGGCAAACTGGGGATTGAGACCGCCCTGGAAAAGCAACCCAATTTAATCATTTGTGATATCATGATGCCCGTGATCGACGGATATGGCGTGCTGCATGCCATTCAGAAGAACGAACAGATCAAGAACACACCGTTTATTTTTTTGACCGCCAAAAGCGAACGAATTGATCTTAGGAAAGGCATGGAACTGGGGGCAGATGATTATATCACAAAGCCATTCGATGCCACTGAATTGCTGAACGCAGTTGACAGCCGATTCAAGAAGATGGCCTTGTTGCAAAAATCCATTCAGGCAGGAATGGATGGCTTGAACGAATTGGTGTTTGAAAGCACCGGCGGAGATGCCTTGCAATCCATGGTGGCTCATCGTAGTACGAATACTTATAAGAAAAAGCAAGTCATTTATGCAGAAGGTAACCATCCCCTGCAACTCTACTATGTGTTGAAAGGCAAAGTCAAAACCTTTCAATCGAATGATGACGGAAAGGATTTGGTAACAGGATTGTATTCTGCCGGTGATTTTCTGGGATACATTGCCTTGGTACAGGAGACTGTGTACAGGGAAACAGCCGAAGCCATTGATGATTGCGAACTGGCCATCATACCAAAAGAAGAATTTGAAACCTTGTTGCACCACAACAAAGAAGTAGCCCAAAAATTCATCAGTCTGCTGGCAAATAATGTGGCAGAGAAAGAAAAACACTTGCTAAGCCTGGCTTACAATTCCCTCCGAAAGAAAGTGGCCGATGCATTGGTGACCTTAAAGAATAAATACCAAGCGCCCGGCGCCGACCTATTCAGCATTGACATCAGTCGGGAAAACCTGGCCACCATTGCCGGCACGGCAACAGAATCATTGATTCGGACACTGAGTGATTTTAAAAGTGAAAAAATCATCGATATCAAAAATGGTCAGATCACCATCGTGAACAATAAAAAATTGGAAGGGATGATCAACTAATGCTTGTTCCTGTGGGGGTCTACTCCAATAATTTTTCTGAAAAAAAGCTGTTGAATTCGAGTTTTAATTTGTTGAATACATGTTCGGCAGATTCAATCTCCTTTCGCAGCTTTTTTTGGCTTTTAATCACTTCTCTGTAATCGGCGGATCCGCCCAAAATCTCTCTTTTGAGCCAAGTCTCCAAGCTGCCAATATCGTTTTTGAGCAAGACAACATTGTGTTCGCCGCCAATCAGCTTGGCCTGGAACAGTTCAATGTCATTCAGCAGCAAGGTGCTGGTCTGGTCTTTTGTGATGATGGCTAGTCTGTTTTTGAGAAAGATGTTTTCTGTTTGTATGAAATCCAATGACCGTTTCCAGCATTCAAATTCAAACCAAGATTGTTTAATGTTTTGTTCGGTCATTTCAACACATTTTATCTATTGCCACGGAAGCGGGGTTTTTCGGTCCGTTTTTTCTATGCAAATGTACTGTTGGCGATAGATCTTTTTTGTCTTTTGGTCAGTGGCGAATATGATTGTCATCAGTCAATCTCTACTGTCGCAACCGGATATAAAAAAACCAGCCGGCCAATTGTGGTTGACCCTAGCTGGTAAGTGGGGGGTGTTGAGGGGCCCTGTTTACTTGACGGCAATGGCTTTTGTCAATGTTTTTTTTGCCTCTTCTTTTTTAGGAAGCAGCACTTTCAGTACACCATCTGTGTATGTCGCTTCAATGTTGTCTTTGATGACCTCATCGGGTAAGGAAAAGCTTCTGCTGAAAGAGGAATAATTGTACTCTTTTCGGGTGTATTGATTTTCCTTTTCTTCTTTGCTTTCTTCCTTTTCGCAGCTAATGGTCAGCATGCCGCCATCTACTGCAATGTCAAAATCAGCCTTTTTCATGCCGGGCGCGGCAATGGACAGCTGATAGTCGTCTTTTGTTTCGATGATGTTGGCAGCAGGTACGGTCAGCATCCTGTTCCATAGATTGCTGCTGGTATCAAACCATTCATTCCAGGGTTTAAAAAAATCATCAAATACCGCAGGAAAATTTCCGCCATTTCTGGCCAATGCTTTTGTTGACATAGTGGTTTCTTTAATTGATTAAATAATAGTATGCAGCGAAGCTATCTTATGTAGGATTGGTTATCAAGAACCCACATCAAAAGGATGGAGGATTGTTGTCATCTATAAGCGGAAAAGATTGACATACCTTTCGCCCGAATCATTTTTGACAAAACAATATGGCTGGAAAAAAAGACAAATCATTTTTAGTTACCACCGAATTGCATTGGAAAGAAAAGCAAATTGGACGATTGTCTGTAAAGGACACGACAGATGAAATTGTCGTGGCGACACCCGTTTGTTTCGGGGGAGTAGGGCAGCATTGGAGCCCGGAACAGCTTTTCTTGGCATCCATCAGCAGTTGCTTTATGGCTACGTATCTTTCTTTTGCGGCACCGCACACCTTAGCAGATTTCTATTGTACGGCCATTGGCCAGGTGGAACAGATTGAGGGAAAGTATCGCTTTACCCAAATCAACTTGTATCCCATTGTCTATATTGCCACTGAGTCCAAGCGGGTGTCAGCTCAACAGGCTTTGGAAAAAACGCATCAGCATTGTTTGGTGACTCATTCAGTAAGTGCCCTGGTCTATTATCATAGCGAAATCAAAATATTGGAAACTTCAGTGCAACATCCAGTTCAACAAGCTCATTAACTGTTGCGCTCGCTCAGTTCCAGCCAACGCATTTCTTTTTCATCCAGTGTTTTGATAATGAAAGCAATGCGATCGGCTGCTGCTTGCAATTCATGAAAGGGAAGCTGGCTGCTCATTTTTGTTTCGAGCAATGCTTTTTCTTTCAGCAATTCGGGCATTTCTTTTTCAAGGCTTTCCAGTTCGAATTTTTCTTTGAAAGATAATTTTTTGGACGCCGGCATTTGGGCCGTATCCGCTTTGGGTGCAGGCGGCTCTTCCATTTTCATGATTTGTTGTGGGTTTTTTTCCAGCAAGCCTTTATCAACCGCCTCTCTGTATTGGGTATAATTGCCTGGAAAATCCCTGATGATGCCGTCGCCTTCAAAAGCAAACAAGTGGTCTACCATTCGGTCCATAAAATACCGATCGTGGCTTACGATCAAAATGCAGCCCGGGTACTCCAGTAAAAATTCTTCCAGCGTTCTCAGGGTTTGCAGGTCTAAATCGTTGGTCGGTTCGTCCAACACCAAAAAATTAGGATTCAGAAAAAGCACGCTCATGAGGTGCAGCCTTCTTTTTTCGCCACCACTCAATTTGCTCAACATCGTGTATTGCTGTTCGCCTGTAAAACCGAATTTTTCCATAAACTGACTGGCCGATATTTTACTGCCATCCGCCAATGGAAAGAATTCCGCCATCGATTTCACATATTCAATGGCCCTTTTGTCTTCTTTGTATTGTAAGCCCTCCTGGCTGAAATTGCCAAACACCACTGTGTCGCCATGATTAATTTTTCCGCTATCGGGCAATTCCAACTGCAGGGCTATTTTTAAAAAAGTTGATTTGCCTACACCATTTTTTCCTACCACGCCAATCCTTTCGCCTCGTTTAAAGGTGTAATCAAATCCTTTCATGATGGTCAGGTCTCCATAGCTTTTGTATACCTTTTTCATTTCAAGGATCTTGCCGCCCAGGCGTGTCATCTTTACCTGCAGGTTCACTTCGGCTACATCCTTTTGCTGTTTCACCCTTTCCTCCACGACGGCAAACGCATCTTGCCTGCTCTTGCTTTTGGTGGTGCGAGCTTTCGGTTGCTTGCGCATCCATTCCAGCTCTTTTCTGAAAATGTTTTTGTCTTTTTGCAATTCGCTTTGTTGAATCTCGAGTCGCAAGCTTTTCTGCTCCAAAAAATAATCGTAATTCCCCTTGTACAAGAATACTTTCTCTTCGTCTATTTCGACAATTTCATTGCATACCGCATCCAGAAAATATCGATCATGCGTGACCAGCAGCAGGGTGATTTTTTGGGCGCCCAGGTATTCTTCCAGCCATTCAATCATGCCAACATCCAAATGGTTGGTGGGTTCATCCAAAATGAGCAGGCATCGGCCTTCGTGGAGTTGAGACTCTATCAGCGCTTGAGCCAGTGCAACCCTTTTTTTCTGGCCACCACTCAGGTTGCCTACTTTTTCATTGAGCTGGTGAAGATTCAGTTTACCCAGTATTTGTTTCAAATCACTTTCAAAATGCCAGGCGTTCAGGTCGTCAAGTGCGGCCATCAATTCGCCCAATTTGTCTGCATTGTCCGATCCTTCTTCTAAAAACCGTTCATATTCCTTGACAACCTGAATCACCGGATTGTCGAGCCGGAGCACATTGTCCCAAATGCTTTTGTTGGCATCAAAGTCATTGTCCTGCTGGAGCCGGACGGTCTTGATGTCTTTGTGCACACAAACCGTCCCGGAATCGGCTGTTTCCAACCCCGCTATGATTTTCATCAACGTGCTTTTACCCGACCCGTTTCTGGCTACCAGGGCAATCTTATCGCCTTCTTCTATGTTGATGGTGATGTTTTTGAACAGCGTTCGTATACCAAAAGATTTGCTGATGTTTTCAACGGAGGCGTAATGCATGGGTGCAAAGATAACCTGACTTCCCTGAGTTTTCATTACTAAATATAAATCAAGGGCATCCTTAAAATCTATCTTATATACAGTATATTTGTAGCGGTTTTTTTAATATTTTAATTGCTGTTTATGTATGCCAACCCATACAATCCATTGGCCTGGATAAGAGGAATTGAAAAAGGAAACATTGCCTTTGGTAAAAATATTTGGATTGGTCCGTTTTCTGTAGTGGATGCAGAATATGACACCATTTCTTTAGGAGACAATGTAAATATCTCTTCAGGCGCACAAATTACCACCCACGATACAGCAAAAAGATGTATTACTGCCGGTGAATACAATAAAATCGATCACGCCCCCATCATCATAGGAAAGAATGTTTATATAGGAAGCAATGCGGTGATATTAAAAGGATGTGTGATTGGCGACTGTTCTATTATTGCAGCTGGAGCTGTTCTCAAAGAAAACACCATTATTCCTCCTTTTAGTTTGGTTGCCGGCGTTCCTGCCATAATTAAAAAAAATATTGAAACAGACTATCACTCCTGGAAAAAGTATGATACCCTTTAACAAACCTTTCATCATAGGCAACGAAATTAACTACATTACTCAGGCGGTAGCCAGTGGTAAAATTTCGGGAGATGGTATGTTTACCAAAAAATGTCACGATTTTTTTGAAGAAACATTCGGTTTCAAAAAATGTTTGCTGACGACCAGTTGTACAGATGCCCTAGAAATGGCGGCCATTTTATGCAATATTCAACCCGGAGACGAAGTAATTGCCCCTTCTTACACATTTGTCAGCACTGTAAACGCTTTTGTACTTCGTGGAGCCAAAATTGTTTTTGTAGACAGCGGATCCAATAATCCCAACCTGGATGTCGCTTCTATTGAGGCGCTCATTACGGATAAAACCAAAGCTATTGTCGCTGTTCATTATGCAGGGGTAGCATGTGATATGGAAGCGCTTCAGTCAATCGTTGAAAAGCACCATTTGTTTTTAATCGAAGATGCCGCTCAGGCCATCGACAGTTATTACAAAAGCAAGCCCCTTGGGAGTTTTGGGCATTTTGCTGCGTTCAGCTTCCATGAAACAAAAAACATTATCAGTGGCGAGGGAGGTATGTTGGTGATAAACGATTTGCGTTTTGCAGAACGAGCGGAAATCATCAGGGAAAAAGGAACAGATCGAAGCAAGTTCTTTAGAGGCGAAATCGATAAATATGGCTGGGTTGACATTGGTTCTTCTTTTCTGCCCTCAGATATCATTGCGGCTTTTCTTTGGGCACAGCTCGAAAAAATGGATACCATTCAGCAAAAAAGAAAATCTATTTGGTCTAAGTATCAAAAAGACTTATCTATTCTTGAAAAGCAAAACAAGTTACAACTTCCTATTATACCTGCTGATGCCTATAACAATGCCCATATGTTTTATTTGATTTGTAAAAGCCTCGGCGAGCGAAACGCATTAATTCAGCACTTGAAAGAAGAAAACATTATGGCTACTTTTCACTATGTATCTCTTCATAAAAGTAAATTTTATATCAACGAAAATCTACATTTGCCCAATACAGAAAGATATTCAGATTGTTTAATCAGACTTCCGTTTTATTTTGAGCTGACTGAGGCAGATCAAAATAAAATCATCACATCGATTCTTAATTTTTTTCAAGAATAATTTTCTTTTCGATGAAAGTTCATTTGTATGGCAATACCCTCAACAGCGCCTATCACTTAACCAAAGTATTGCGCAACAAAGGAATTGAGGCAATTTTGTTTCTAGATGAGTCGAGCGTTCATCAACAAGATTATCCATGGTGGGACGACTCTTCGGTTACAGAAAACAATTTGCCCTCCTGGATTAAATATTATAAGACTTTCCCCTTTTTTCTGTTTCCTTCTACAGAAACCAAGCGAATGATAAAGGACTTCGCAGACTGTGATGTCGCCATGGTGTCTTGCTATGGTCCTATGCTGGCCATGAAAGCAAAAGTGCCTTTTGTGTTTTACAGTCTGGGTTCGGATTTGAATATGATTTCGATTAAAAAAGACCTTACGGCTGTTTTTTTGTCTTCCAAGAGTGTAAAAGATAAAATCAGAAAATTAATAAAGATCATCACTTACTCACCCCTTCAGAGAAAGGCCATCATCAAGCATGCAAGTCGTATCATAATTTATATGGGATATCAATATCACCCATTCATTACAAGTTATGGCTTGGAAAATAAAACTCATAAGCTTTGCTACCCTAAAGATGTCATTCATTATGGCATTCCTGCAGACAAAACCTTGCAGGAGAATTACTCGAAATACAAAGTTGTTTATTTTATGTTTTCAAGACATTCCTGGTTTTCTGTGTGGAATGAATACAAGGGAAACAATAAATTTATCAGGGCTTTTGCGCGCTTTGTCAAAGAAGAGAATCCCAATGTTTTATTGATTTCTACCAATAAGGGTATTGATATCAAAAGAAGTAAGAAAATCGTCACTGACGAAAAAATAGATGCATTTGTAGAATGGGTAGATGATATGCCCAAATACTTGCTGAAAAAATATCAGTCTTTACCCAATGTGGTCATGGTGGACAACTTTTGGCACGACCGCTGGTTTGTTCAATTTCCCGAAGATAAGCATCAGCCAAAGGTAGGATTTGGCTTTGGGTGTATTGAAAGTTTGGCATCCAAAAGACCACTGATTACAGCCTTCAAGGACGAAGAGTTTTACGGAGGAAATACACCGCCTATTCTTTTTGCATTTACCGAAGAGGAAATCTACCAGCGCATCAAACAATCCTATCATATGAGTTTGGATGAATTAAAAGAAATGGGAGAAAGAGGATATAGTTTTGCCATTCAATGGCACGAACAAACAAACACCATTGACACACATATTGAAATACTGAAAGAAGTGTTAGCTTCAAAATAAAAAAATAAAAGCATTGAGGAAGTTTTTAAAAGAAAGTTTTTTGGTTTCCGTTACTGAATACTTGATGCTGGGAACAGTTTTTGTTATCAATATTTTATTGAGTAGGTATTATGACTTAATAGCATTGGGTACGTTCAGTTTTTGTTATGCTATTTCTCAAATAGCCGTATTGGGTTTAGGAAGCGGGCTTAGTTTGATCTTGCGCAGAGAATTGTCTTTGGAACCAGAAAGATTTAATCCCTACATCAAGGTTGTTCTAAAGCTTCGTTTTTTTTTATTGACAGGAATTTTACTATTATTGTTGCCAATCGTTTTTGGACTCAAATCCAATCAAGAGAATATTTTGTTGTATTTAGCGATATTGATTCTATCAAAAGGATTTGATTCTTTCTCTGAAACTTATTATACTTCTTATCAATCAATCCAACTGTATAAAACCTATACGTTTATTAAATCTAGCAATGCCATTGTTTCATTACTGGCGGTTACAGCCGCTTGTTTCTGGAAGATGGATGCCTTATTTATTTACCTAGGATTGTTGTTGGTGAGTGCCGTGTTTTTTTGTATCAATGTTGTTGCAAGTAAAAATTTGATTCCTTTTTCGATTGATACCCAAAAAAACACCTTAACGGGAGTAGAAAAATATTTTATAAAAGAGAGCTGGCCATTAATGATGAATGCTATTTTCTTTCAGATAGGAAGCAGGATTCCTGTTGTCGTCGTCTTTGCTTTTATGGGGAAATATGCTGCTGGACTATTTTCGGTAGGCCTCACACTGGTGACTATTTTTACAGCATCAGCGAGTGCTATAGGAGTAGTATTATTTCCTACTTTGAACAATATATATCATGAAACGAGTGAGCGATTTTGGCCTTTTATCAAAAAAACAAGTGTGTATATTTTATTGGTGGGAACAAGCATTTATGGATTATTTATTATACTATTTCCTTACATAAAGCAAATTTTTGGAAAAATACCCAATGATGCAGACGCTGTTTTTTTTATGATGGGTGCTGCTATTCCGTTTGTCTTTTTGCTCGGCGTTTTTGGTAATATTTTTACCATCATCCACCAACAAAAAAAAGGCATGTGGGTAGCTTTTACAGTAGTATTGGTCAACTTACTCCTTCTCATTCTTTTCCTTCATTATTTCGGTGAAAAAGGCTTTGCCATAGCTTATTCAGTTGGCAGCGGATTTCAAATTGCAGTAATTATGATAACTGCTCAAAAACTGCTTAAGAAATGATCCATACGAATAGTGCGTAAAGCAGATTAAATAGATATAGTATTTAAAACCATATTTAATTCAATTGAATTTAAGCCGGTTATTGAGTAGATTTTGTATTTTTATTGTAGAAAATTTTTATGAAAAAAATATTAATAACCGGGGGCGCAGGCTTTATCGGCTCACATTTAACCAGGCTGTTTGTCAATAAATATCCTGATTATCAGATTGTTAATCTGGATAAGCTGACCTATGCCGGCAATTTGGAAAACTTGAAAGACATTGAGGGCTGCGCTAATTATACTTTTGTCAAAGGAGACATTGCAGACTTGGCTTTTCTACACTCCTTATTCAATCAATACGATTTTACAGCCGTTTTACATTGTGCAGCCGAAAGCCATGTAGACCGCTCTATTACAGACCCGCTGGCTTTCGTGACGACCAATGTAGTCGGAACGGTTTCGTTGCTGCAGGCTGCCAAAGAGCACTGGAAAGGAAACATGGAAGAAAAGTTGTTTTATCATATTTCTACGGATGAAGTGTATGGTTCTTTGGGTTCGGAGGGTTTCTTTTACGAAACCACTTCCTATGATCCCAGAAGTCCCTATTCGGCTTCGAAGGCATCATCCGATCATTTTGTAAGGGCTTTTTACCACACCTATCATTTGCCGGTAAAAATTTCCAATTGCAGCAATAATTATGGCCCCTTTCATTTTCCTGAAAAGCTGATTCCTCTTTGCATCCACAATATCCTACACAACAAACCTTTGCCCATTTACGGAAAGGGAGAAAACGTACGCGATTGGTTGTATGTAGAAGATCATGTGCGAGCGATAGACACCATCTTTCACCATGGAAAAGTGGGAGAAACATACAACATTGGCGGACACAATGAATGGACCAACATTGATTTGATCAGGGAATTGTGCAAACAAATGGATGTAAAACTTGGCAGACCTGCCGGTACGGCTGAACAACTCATCACTTTTGTAAAGGACCGAGCCGGGCACGACTTGCGCTATGCCATTGATGCTACCAAATTGAAAAACGAATTGGGCTGGACCCCTTCTTTGCAATTTGAAGAAGGATTGTCAAGAACCATCGACTGGTATTTGTCCAATACGGACTGGCTAAAAAATGTCACCAGTGGAAATTATCAGAAATACTACCAAGACCAATACGCTAAAAGATAGTTTGGTTATCTTTCAGCCACATTCAACCATTAACATATGAAAGGCATCATTCTCGCAGGCGGTTCAGGAACCAGGTTGTATCCCATAACCATGGGCATCAGCAAACAACTCATGCCCATTTATGACAAGCCCATGATTTATTATCCGTTGAGCACACTGATGCTAGCGGGCATCAAAGATATTTTGGTCATTACCACTCCCGAAGACCAGTCACAATTCATGCGGTTGCTGGGTGATGGCAGTCAATGGGGCTGTAACATCGTGTACGAACAACAAGCCAAGCCTAATGGGCTGGCGCAGGCATTTGTCATTGGTGAAAAATTTATTGGAAATGACAGTGTGGCGCTGGTACTGGGCGACAATATATTTTATGGAAGCGGTTTCAGTAAAATGCTGCAAGAAGCGGCTGATCCCGAGGGCGCCGTTATTTTTGCCTATCCTGTCAGCGATCCTGAAAGATATGGGGTAGTGGAGTTTGACAGTCAATTCAATGCCATCAGCATTGAAGAAAAACCGGCTCAACCCAAAAGCAATTATGCGGTACCCGGTTTGTATTTTTACAACAATGCCGTGGTTGATATTGCGAAAAACATTCAGCCCAGCCCCAGAGGAGAATACGAAATTACCGACGTGAACAGGGTGTATATGGAACAAACCCAATTGAAGGTGGTGACCCTCGACAGGGGCTTTGCCTGGTTGGATACGGGTACGTTTGATTCTTTGCATGATGCCAGTGAATACGTAAGGGTGATCGAAAAGAGACAAGGATTAAAAATTGGCTGTCCGGAAGAGATTGCCTGGAGGATGGGCTTTATTTCTGATGCGCAATTGAAAAAATTGGCTTCCAATCTTCACAAAAGCGGTTACGGTGTTTACTTGAGTCAGCTATCAAAATAATGTTCAATGCCTTATTATGTTCATCCTACTGTAGCCATTGATGATCCTTGTTCAATTGGGGAAGGAACGACCATTTGGCATTTTTCTCACATCATGGCGGAAGCCGAGATTGGCAATAACTGTACGATTGGTCAAAATGTTTTCATCGGTAAAAATGTGGTCCTTGGAAACAATGTCCGGGTACAAAACAATGTAAGCCTATACGAAGGCGTTGTTTGCGAAGACGATGTGTTTTTAGGCCCCAGTGTGGTATTGACCAATGTCATCAATCCCAGAAGTGCCATCAGCCGAAAAGATCAGTACAAAAACACGTTGATTAGAAAAGGCGCTACGATTGGAGCCAATGCTACCATTGTTTGTGGCAACGAAATAGGCGCATATGCTTTTATTGGTGCGGGGGCAGTGGTCACCAAATCTGTTCCTGCCTACGCCCTGATCATCGGTAACCCAGGCAAACAAGTGGGCTGGATGAGCGAATATGGACATCGTCTGCAATTTGATCAACACCACAAAGCCATCTGTCAGGAAAGCCGGCAGGAATACCTGCTCGAAAACAACCAGGTGCGTCGTATTCAGTAACTAAGTTCGAGTAAACATTGTTCTCATTCTTTTCCAATCCATACTACCTGCCAGCGGACAAATCGCAAATGCCCAAAAAATACTTCTGTATCTAACAATAGCCCCGATGTTTGGAATCGTATAGCCAATCACGAGCATCATACCCAGAAATAAAAAAAGTCCAAACAAGATCAATCGGCTATTGAGTGACATGCCTTTCCTGTGTAAAAAGACCCACAACACGAAAATCAACACGTATCCCATCACTTCCAATCCGGCCATTCGCACAGACCACGAAGCGTACTCCCATACATAAGGCCGCAGGATAGCATGATTCAACGCCTGCGGAAGGTTGTGGAGAAAACTGGTAAGGGTGGGTTGCAAATCGTTCAGCTCGATGTTGGTCTTTCCTTTGGAAAGCAATTCAAAGGCTTGTTTACGTTGCACCACCCATTCGGGTAAGTTCAATGGGTTAGGCCCATACATGGAACTAAAAAAAATTATTCCCGCCAATGTATAGGTGCCCATAAATATTGCCATTGGTTTTTTTCTAACGAAGCCACTGATCAGCCAGGCCAGCAATGCGGGCAACAACATCAACCATACAAAATTTCTAAACAGGCCAATCGTCAATAGACAAGCGAAGAGCAGGCCATACTGCTTCCAATGGTTTCTGACAGCTGGTCTTTCCAAACTAGCCAGTACATAGACGATAGCGGCAAGCGCTACAAAAACAAATCCGTCTTTATGCACACAAGCGGTATAGATCAAAGTGGAAGGCAATAAAAAACAGGCCGCGAGTACCACCCAGGTATGTTCTTTGTAGAAACCGCTGAAAGCCCTGTACAGCGATACATGTCCAAAAAAAGTAAAGAAAGAAAACAAAAGGGTGTTGGTGTAGAAATTGCCCAGGGTAATCAGATTGAGCAACCCCAAAAATTTATAAATAAGATTAAAACTCAGATTTGCCCAGAAGCTTTTGTCAACATCAAAAAAGCGAGCCCATCCGTAGTGTTGTGCATCCAATTGAAAGGCATACCAATATTGAGTCGGATGTGTTAGCAGCAGGTGATATTCTTTTATTCCTTCTGTGTAAAATAACCGGTAGTCATTCAACGATTCTGGTTGAAAAACATACCAGGCAAAAATCAAACCGACTAATAATTTAATCGACAGCAGTACCCTGATGGTATTGGAAGAGAGACCAGCCGCTTTTACAAAGGCAATCTTTGGCATCAACCATAAGCCCGTAAGGCCAAACAGCGCCATCAATACATACTCAATCCAATGACTCATGGTATTTATTTTTACTCAATCTGTTGTATGTAATGAACAGCAATATCAGTATAAAAGGCATACAAGGTAGCTTGTATCGAACCAGTGTGCCGAAGTTACTCGTGCTAAGTCCGACCAAACCCAAAAAAACAAAACCATACAATAGAAAACAAATCAACAGCGGATCTGACAGTGTGATTTGAATCGTTTTGAATATCCTGCCTTTGATGAGCAGCACGATGCTTAGCATCAACAAAAACAATCCTTCCAAGGCAGAAAGCAACATGGCTGGATTTTTAGCTTCCCAGATCCACGGTCTAAAACAACTTGCCACCACAGCCTTTGGAAAAAATCCGGCGAGATCGCGTAAGCCACTGACGTTTTCTGGCCGAATGCCTAGGTCGAATGCGGATCCTGCATCAGCCTGCAAATTCAAATTACTGGTCACAATCCTGTCTGCAAGGTTCTCAGCAGAAAAATCTTCGAAATGTTCATTGACGTATCCGACAAAGAAAAATCCGGCAACGTATAGCATCAATAATACAATCGGGGTGAGCATTATTTTTGAAAGGGTTCTTTTCCGATTCTTGATATACAACAAGGCAAGTGAAATCAGGAGTGCAGGAATCAATGCCAAAATGATATAGGATTTCACAATCAGCAATACCCCACCCATCAACAAAGCCAGCAGGGCATGCTTCCATATTTTTTCTTTGGTAATAAACACACTGACGATAGCGGCTATAAAAGCGCAAATTGCTCCCAATGCAAGCGAATCTTTTCCAAGGCCAGACCCCCAAAAAACCACCGTGGGAAAATATAAAAAGGCAATGGCCAATCGTTTTTGCTGTCCAGCATAGATTTTATCAAACACAACAAAGGCTTTCCAAATGCCCCAATAGCTCAATACAGAAAACATGATGCCCGTAGTCAGATAGCTTTTACAAGTGACCAATAATAGGAGTGTTGCTAAACGTACTTGAAAAAAATTCGACTCGGATCGAATGTACAAATCATCGGGGCCCGTGCCAATGCTATTCAAATAGTCATAATTCCATTCTACCGGCTGGAAAACAATGTTTAATAAGCGACCAAAGTGTCCATTTGAATGTTGCACAATGTCTTTGGCCATATTGAAATATCCAAAAGTGTCGCCGCCTCCATATATATAGGCATGGTAGCAGGCAAAGGCGATGCTGGCCAATATTTTGATGAGCAACCCTTTTCTAAAATATTGTTGGATCAGTGGTTGTTCCGCATGTTTTTGGATGAAGTAACGGGTCCACAGCCAAATGATAAGGATGAGTAATATGGCCAGCACCCAATCGTACCAAAAAATATACTGCATGTTTCAAAACTACTACCTTACCTGTAAAGCAACAAGTAATTGTCCGAAGGGACACCTGCCTCCGAAAAGAATTAATCTATTGACAATCAATACTTTACCATTATATACACAATAAATTCACCACCCAAGCGTTTAATCCAAACCATTATTCTATTCAATACTTAAAAACCGCCCTATCATGGACAAAGTGATTGCAGTGATTGTTACCCACAATCGGCAGGCTATGTTATCCAATTGCATCGACGCCCTCCGAAAACAAACTTACCCCCTTGATGCCATCCTTGTAGTGAACAATGCGAGTACAGACAATACGGCCTTTTGGTTGGACAACCAGATGGATGTGGAGCACCTGATTCAGGAAAACCTTGGTTCAGCGGGAGGATTTGAATCGGGAATTGAATGGGCATACCAAAGAGGTTTTACCTGGATGTGGTGTATGGAAGACGACAGTGTGCCTGCTGTGAATGCATTGGAAAAATTAATGGACCAGGACCATGGCCAAACTGTTTTGTTGAACAGCATATTGGTGAACCAACAGGATCGAAGCACTTTGTTGCATCCGGTTCAACAGCAATACCTGATTCAACACATTCAGGAAGATATGTTGGAAGGGGTGGCTTATCCCTTCAACGGAACCTTGATTCACCGTTCCATCGTGACGAAAGTGGGATTGCCGAACGGAGCTATGTATATGCAGGGAGCCGAAACAGAATATTTCTATCGCATCACCAAACTCCATCGTATACCTGTTAAAACAATTGTTGCCAGCATTCATTATGCGAATCCATCCAACACCATCAGCATGCGTCATTGGGATGCAGACTATTATTGGAAGTTTTACTTTTTCATTAAAAACAGAAAAAGAATATTCGAACTAAAATACGGACAGCCATTCTTTTCTCATTGTTGTTTTGTTGGGCAGGTTTTCAATTGGATGATCCGAACAATTTTTTCCACCCAGCCTCAAAGGCGCAAGAAAATCAATCTCATGTTGTCGGCGATGATTGATGCGTTTGCAACCAATCACGCCCTTCCATCCGCTCATTCAAAAAAATATTTGCACCAACAATCATTGACCTTGGTGCCACGGACGGTGGCTCATGCCTGCAGGAAAGCCTATTACACGATCTTCTTTCCTTCGGCCTATTGGCAACAGGATTCAATGGCTGCCTGATAGCGCTATTTGAATAAAAGAAAACAGGGCCTCTACGAATACGGGCCTTTTTAGGTGTGAGGGTTCTATGTGTTCAAAATAATCTTTCTGCATTCGGCAATATGAAGTTATTTTGCCAGTTAATAAGCCAGAATTATGTGTGGTATTGCAGGCGCCATCAATTTCAACATAGACTATCATCAAGTGAATGCATCGATGCTGCACCGGGGTCCGGATGCACAACAAGGATGCAAGCTTGACAATGTGGACCTCTATCACCTGCGCCTTTCCATTTTGGATATCAGCGGCGGCCAGCAGCCCATGCACTTGCACGATCGTTATACCATTGTTTTCAATGGTGAAATTTATAATCATCAAGCCCTTCGTGAACAATTTCACCTGCATCCGAGCACGCATTCGGATACCGAAATTCTCTTGCTGCTCTTTGAACGATTCGGCGCCGATTGCTTGTCGTATTTAGACGGCATGTTTGTCTTTGCTATTTATGACAACCAGTCAAAAAAGCTTTTCATTGCACGCGATCGTGCAGGAAAAAAACCATTATATATTTATCAGCATCAAGATGCTATTGTCTTTGCAAGCGAGTTGAATTGTTTGAGAGCGCTGCTTCCCCTCGAAATAGAAACCAATCACCTGTATGAATATGTTCGATTGGGAAGTTTTTTCAAACAACATACACCGTATAAACATGTTACCACATTGGGGGCAGGCACCTACGCAAGCATCGATTGCACCAGCCTTCAAATCAATTATACAACATGGTGGGATATTCATTCGTTTTATGAGCAGCGGAGCGCAGATACGTTTGAAGAGGCCCTGCACAAAACCGAACAGTTGCTGACAACGGCTGTTAAAAGAAGACTGGAGTCGAGTGATTTGGAAGTAGGCTGTTTTTTAAGCGGCGGCATTGACAGCGGATTGGTCGCTGCCCTTGCCAGCCAACATCGCTCGCAATTAAAAACCTTGACGGTGGCTTTTGAAGGCACATACAGCGAAGCACCGCTGGCTAAAATGGTTGCAGACCGCTATCAAACCCAACACACCGAAATTTCTATTTCTTTTGATCACCTTCAACAAGACATTGAAAAAATACTCTGCCAATACGGGCAACCGTTTTTTGACAGCTCGGCCATTCCTTCTTATTATGTGAGCCAGGCTGCCAAGAAGCAAGTCACGGTGGTGCTCAATGGAGATGGCGCAGACGAATTATTTGCCGGGTATCGCCGGTACGTCCCTTTTGCTCAGTACGATTTTTTCAAGAGCCATGCTGCCGTCAGAAAAACAGCGGCTGTTTTACAATCACTATTGCCCCATTCGCACAATAAACAATCGCTGTACAATTATGCATACAGGCTATTGTCGTTTGCCGCTCAATCCAACGAAAATTTGTATTTGTCTGCAGGGGTAGATATCATGGAGGGATATCAACAACAGATTCTTGCCTCAGGCGATTACCTGTCTTCGTTCAGACAGGCTGTTGAGGCCACCAGTCACGCTCGATTGACAGGGCTGCAGAAGATCATGCAACTTGATTTTGACATCAATTTATTTGATGACTTGCTGGTGAAAATGGACATTGCCACCATGGCGCATTCCCTGGAGGGCAGGAGTCCTTTTTTGGCAAAAGAACTGCTGGAATACGTGCCTACCTTGCCAGATCGCTTCAAGATTCGAAACAAAACGACCAAATATCTTTTGCGGACCATGGCTAAAAAGTATCTTCCTGAACCCTTAATTTTGCAACCGAAACGGGGTTTTGAAGTGCCACTTAAAAAATGGGTCAATCACGAACTAAAAGACATTATACAAGATTATCTATCTGCTTCGAATGCGTTTCACAAAAGCATTATAAATCCTATATTTACCCAACAATTATTAAGCAACGCGATCAACATACCTGCCGAAAAACGCGCCAAGATCTTATGGATGCTTTTTTCTATGGAAGTATGGCATCAAAAAATATACCTGAGACAGTAGCTTGAGTTATGAGCCATACCATTGCCATCATAGAAAACAATATTATTTCTACCAATACAGTAAGAAAAAAACTGACCCGTACGCTGATGGAAAGCGGGTACAATGTAGTGGTGTTGACTTCCGGAACAGAATACCAGATGAACCTGGCCCGAAAAAACGGATTCAATGTGATTGATGTGGACACTTCCAATCAACACCCCATCGATATTTTCAGGTATATCAGAAACTTACATCGAGCGTTAAAACAAAGTCAGGCAGATATCTGCCTGACCTTTACGATGCGTCCGGCTATTTGGGGCAATTTCGTAACGCGCAAACTCCAGATTCCGACAATTACCAATATTACCGGTATAGGCCCCCTGTTTAGTAGTTATAACCCCACTTATCTGATTGCACAGATTCTATACAAGATTTTTTTGCGGAAAACGGCCAAGGTTTTTTTTCAAAACAAAGACGATTTGCATCTGTTTGTGCAGAATAAGCTAATCAAATCAGCGGTTGCCCAATTGGTTCCCGGTTCTGGAATTGACCATGAATTTTTCAAGCCGATGGAAGCGCCTAAGAAAAACGAAAATTTTGTTTTTCTATATATTGGCCGCTTGTTGAGGGACAAGGGCGTAGGGGAGTATGTAAAAGCCGCTCGATTGTTGAAACAGCAGGGCTATCCGGTTGAATGCAGGATTGTAGGCCCAATGTGGAACCAAAACCTTAAAACGAATACCATCACCAAAAAGGAATTGGACAGCTGGGTGAAGGATCGCATCATCGTTTATTACGGAGAAGTGATTGATGTCCGTTCGAATATTGCTGCCTGTGATTGCATAGTACTTCCTTCTTATAGAGAAGGGGCGAGCAATGTGTTGTTGGAGGCCTCCAGCATGGAGCGCCCCAGCATTACTTGTGATACCACCGGCTGCAGGGAAATTGTGGCTGATGGCCAAACAGGTTTGCTGTGCAAAGTGGCCGATGCGGAGGATCTGGCCAATAAGATGAAACAGATGCTGCAATTGTCACCAGAACAAAGAAGGCAAATGGGCGTGATGGGTCGCCAAAAAGTAATCAAGGAGTTTGATAAAAAGTTCATCATAGATACCTACCAGGCAGCTATCCAACAGCTGATTCAATAGATTCCTGTTGATGGATCAGTCAACGTTTTCAATGATTCTTAAACAATTTCAGTCCGCGCTTGTTTAGTTAGCATATAGACAGTTTGTATGCACTCATTTACGATCAAGGATTTGGAGAATTTGTCGGGCATCAAGGCTCATACCATTCGGGTGTGGGAACAACGGTATCATTTTCTTAAGCCCAAGCGGACCTTTACCAATATTCGGTATTATTCCAACGATGAACTGAAAACCCTGCTCAACATCGCCTTATTGAACAAATACGGGTACAAGATTTCCCATATAGACAAGATGGATGATGAAGAAATCAACCATAAAATCCTGCACTTGTCGCAACAGGAGGCCAAACAAGAGCGGGTGGTGAATGATTTGGTGAAATACATGATCGATTTGGATACAGTCTCTTTTGAAAATACCGTTTCAGCCTATATTGCTTCCAAAGGCATTGAAAAAACCATTACCCAACTCATTTTCAGCTATTTAGAAAAAATAGGTGTGTTGTGGCTCACCAACCACATCAATCCGGCCCAAGAGCATTTGGTTACCAATATCATACGTCAGAAGCTGATTGTGGGGATTGAGGGTATTCGCACCCCCTTGGCTTCGCCCACCACGGTGTTGTTGTTTTTGCCTGAAGCAGAATACCATGAATTAGGATTGTTGTTTATGTATTACCTATTGAAAAACAGAGGAATAAATGTCATTTATTTAGGATGCAACGTCCCATTGGCAGATGTGGCCTTTGTGGTAAAGGTAAAAAAGCCAGATTACCTCTATTGTCACATTACCCGACCTGGTTCCAATTTTAACTTTGACCGTTTTGTTCAGCAGTTCACCAAGCAGATTCCGGACACACCCACCATCATTTCGGGCAGGCTGGCCCAACAATATGAAAAGAAGACCCAGGCACCCATCTTGTTTATGAAGTCATTTGGGGAGGTAACCGACTTTATTGCCGGTTTGTAGAAGTTTTTTTTAAAAATATTCAACAAAAAAGGCGGAATTCGGATTTATTTTGTTTAGCTTTATCTAGTAAACATTAAACAAAATATGTCCCAGTCAGATTTCAATCAATTGCTCATCGAACATGTTGACTTTTTAAAGCCTTTTGCTTTTTCCTTGACACGCGACAATGAATCCGCCAAAGACCTGACCCAGGAAACCCTGTATCGCGCGCTGGCGTATAAGGACAAATACCTGAGCGGTACAAATGTCAAAGCATGGATGTACACCATCATGCGCAATATTTTCATCAACAACTATCGCAGAAAATCGCGTCACAACGTGATTTTTGATCATACACCCAACGATTTCATCCTCGATTCTCAACAGGCGACGGTTCCCAACCATGCTGAAAAAAACATTCAGTTGAAAGAAATCGAAGCGGCCATTCATCAACTGCCTGATATTTTTAAAAATCCTTTCGTGTTGTATTATGAAGGATACAAATACAATGAGATTGCCGACTATTTACAAGAGCCATTGGGCACCATCAAAAGCCGCATCCATTTTGCCCGTAAGTTGCTGAAAGAAGAAATTTCACGCTTTTAGTTGTAATTACCTCCTTACATTTTTTTATTCTTTATCTTACGACCTGTGAAAAAAGTTGTAGTAATAGGAAGTGGTTTTGCAGGGATGTCTGCCGCCACCTTTATGGCCAAAGCCGGCTGGGAAGTCACTGTGTTGGAAAAGCATTCCATGCCGGGCGGAAGGGGAAGAAAGTTTTCAGCACAAGGTTTCACCTTTGATATGGGACCCAGTTGGTATTGGATGCCCGATGTGTTTGAACGCTATTTTAATTGTTTTGGAAAAAAAGTGTCAGATTATTATCAGTTGATCCGATTGGACCCGTCTTATCGGGTATACTATCCCGATAGTCCCATTGACATTCCGGCCGATTACGCATCCCTTCAAAAACTATTCGAAAGCATTGAGCCGGGCAGCGCTGTACAATTGGATGCTTTTATCAAAGAAGCGGCCTATAAATATGAAGTAGGCATTCATAAGCTGGTACACAAACCAGGCAGAAGCCTCTCTGAACTGATTGACCTCGATTTGGCAAAAGGCTTGTTGAAACTGGATGTATTTACCTCCATGAAGAAACATGTTCGTAAATATTTCCAACACCCGAAACTGATCCAGCTCATTGAATTTCCGGTATTGTTTTTGGGTGCTTTGCCAGCCGACATTCCTGCTTTGTACAGCCTGATGAATTATGCGGATATCAAATTGGGTACTTGGTATCCCGATGGGGGAATGTTCCGCATTGCGCAGGCCATGCATGATTTGGCCAAGGAACAAGGGGTTCAATTTGTATTCAATGCCAATGTTGAAAAAATAACCATTGAAAACGGACGCGCCAAGCAAGTAATCGCCACGGTAGAAAAGGACGAGCAGACAACCTCGCTGGTCATAGATGCAGAGGTGGTGATTGGAGCCGCAGACTACCATTTTATCGAAACCAAATTGTTGCCGCCAGCCTATCAAAGTTATTCGGCTGCATATTGGGACAAGCGCGTGATGGCGCCATCTTGTTTGTTGTTTTATGTGGGCTTGAATAAAAAACTTACAAACATTACACACCATACATTGTTTTTTGATGTGGATTTTGATGTCCATGGAGCTGAAATTTATCAGCACCCGCAATGGCCTACTGAACCTTTGTTCTATGTCAGTGCAACTTCTGTGTCGGATGAAAGCGTGGCGCCAGATGGAAATGAAAACTTGTTTTTTCTGATTCCGTTGGCAGCTGGCCTGGAAGGAGATACGGAGTCAATCAGGGATCGTTATTTTGATCAAATGCTTACCCGATTCGAACATAAAATTGGCGAATCCGTCAGGGAGTCCATCGTATACAAAAGGTCTTATGCGGTATCCGATTTTAAAAACGATTACAACGCATTCAAGGGCAATGCCTATGGGTTGGCCAATACTTTATTGCAAACGGCGCATCTCAAGCCGTCACTCAAAAGCAAAAAAGTTGATAATTTGTATTATGTTGGTCAGTTGACGGTACCCGGTCCTGGTGTGCCGCCTTCATTGATCAGCGGGGAAGTGGTTTCCAAAGAAATTTTAAAAGTGTATCGATAAATGATGGATGTATTTGACAAGGTTAGCAGTGATTGCAGCATGATTACCACCAAAAGGTACAGCACTTCATTCAGCAGTGCCATCAGTTTGTTGCACAAAGACCTGCAAACACCTATTTATCACATTTATGGTTTTGTGCGATTTGCGGATGAAATCGTAGACACTTTTCATGTCCACGATAAAGTGGTCTTGCTAGCAGAGTTTAAAAAAGAAACCTACCAAGCTTTCGAAAGAAAAATCAGCCTCAATCCTATTTTGCACAGTTTTCAACGGGTGGTCAACGAATACCAGATTGACCATGCCCTGGTTGATGCTTTTTTTAAAAGCATGGAATTTGATTTGACCAAACAATCATATGACGCTGAAGGGTACAAGGAGTATATCTATGGTAGTGCAGAAGTGGTGGGCCTGATGTGTTTGTATGTTTTTTGTAAAGGCGATGAACAAAAGTATCTTCAGTTAAAGCCTGCTGCCCAATCTTTGGGTTCGGCTTTTCAGAAAATTAATTTTCTGCGCGACATCAAAGCCGATTCGCAGCAACTACAAAGGGTGTATTTTCCGGGCGTGGATTTCAATGCTTTTACCGAGTCCGACAAAACCGCCATTGAAAAAGATATCTACCAAGATTTCCTGGATGGCTATCATGGCATCCTTCAGTTGCCCAATGCCGCCGCCTTTGGGGTGTATGTGGCCTATCAGTATTATTGGCGATTGTTTGTCAACATCAAGCGGACACCTGCCAAGGTATTGATAGACAAAAGAATCCGGGTATCGGATTTTACCAAAATGGGCATCATTGTGATGTCCTGGATTCGTCATCGACTGCGCTTGAGATAGCAGCACCCACCATCATTGTTTACGCATCAACCCTCTTTAATCATGCAAGCGCCCAAAGCAATCATCATCGGAAGCGGAATCGCAGGCATGTCCACGGCCATTCGACTGGCCGTTCAAGGGTTTGATGTATCTGTATTTGAAGCCAATGCGTATCCCGGAGGCAAGTTGAGTATGTTCGAAAAAGATGGTTTTCGTTTTGATGCGGGCCCTTCTTTGTTTACCCAACCACAAAATATAGAAGACTTATTTGCATTGGCGAATGAGCCCATCCATGAATACTTTCAATATCAACCCGTGGATGTAGCCTGCAGGTATTTTTTTGAAAATGGCAAAAGGGTTATTGCATATACGGATACCGACAAGTATGCAGCGGAACTTCAAGTCCAACTGCAGGAAGAGCCAGCATCACTGCGTCGCTATTTGTCTGCTGCTGCCAATTTGTATAACCGCATTGGGATTATTTTTTTGGATTACTCCCTGCATACATTCAGCACTTGGTTTCATAAAAGAATAATTGCTGCTTTTCTCGCCCTCAGGCTTTCCTATCTTTTTCAATCTTTGCATGCCTACAATAAACGTCAATTCAAAAGTGATGAAGCGGTTCAAATATTCAACCGATACGCCACCTACAACGGAAGCAATCCCTATCAAGCGCCGGGCATGCTCAGTGTGATTCCCCATTTGGAACAAAACCAGGGAACGTTTTATCCAAGAGGTGGCATGATCAGCATTACGAATGCTTTGTATCAATTGGCGCTCAAAAAGGGCGTTCAGTTTTTCTTCAATACCAAAGTAACCGGTATTCGAGAGAATGCCGGACGCGTAGAAGGCGTCATGGTTCAGGATGAGTTTGTGGCGGCTCCAATTGTGGTGAGTAATGCCGATGTGTATTTCACCTACCATCATTTGCTAGACAACCAAAAAAGGGCCAATCAGTTGTTGAAATTGGAAAGAAGCAGCAGCGCCCTGATTTTTTATTGGGGTATTCGCCAGTCTTTTGAACCATTTGGTTTGCACAATATTTTATTTGGACAGCAATACGAATCCGAATTCAAGCATTTGTTTGAAACCCGTACACTCATAGACGACCCCACCATTTACATCAACATCACCAGCAAGGAAGAAGCGGCACATGCGCCCGAAGGGCACGAGAACTGGTTTGTCATGATCAATGCGCCCGCCAATAGCGGACAGGACTGGGAAGCACTGACGGCTGCTGCCAGAAAATCAATTATAGAAAAAATCAACCGCATGCTGGGGGTTGACCTTGAGTCCATGATTGTTTCCGAAACCATTCTGGATCCGGTGATGATTGAACAGCGAACAGGCAGTTTTATGGGCTCCTTATACGGAACGAGTTCCAACAATGTGTTTGCCGCCTTTTTAAGGCCAGCTAATTTTACTTCTCGCATCAAAGGGTTGTATTTTTGCGGAGGAACGGTTCATCCGGGCGGAGGCATCCCCCTTTGTATGAAGAGTGCCGCCATTACCGCCAGCCTGATTCAGTCTGACCATACACATTTATTCAAATAGAAATTTCCTATTCCCACCAAATGGATGCACACGTCACACATATGAAAGAAAAGGGGCACAACCGGGTTGTTATCGCCACGGCCGTTGCTATTTTCTTTCACCTTGTCGGATTACTGGGAATCTTGTTTTATGACGTTTCCTTTTTTGCGCGCATGACGCCCTGGAATTTATGCCTGATGTTTTTGTTGATTTTGTATACTCATGGCCGACTCAATCGTTCTTTTTTGTTTTTTTTATTCATCGGCTGTGCGGCGGGTATTTTGATTGAAATCATAGGCACCCAAACGGGTTGGCTTTTTGGTTCCTATTGGTACGGAACGATTCTGGGCCCTGCCATTTTCAACGTGCCTTTCATGATTGGCGTCAATTGGTTCATCGTGATGTACTGCTGTGGCAGCGGTATGCAATGGCTGTTGCAAAGCGTTCTTCCTCTGTCCGCAACCGTTCAACAAAAACCTGTTTTGTATACACTGTCGATGATTCTAGACGGCGCGCTATTGGCGGTCATTTTCGACTGGATCATGGAACCTGTTGCCATTCGACTCGGTTTTTGGACCTGGGCGGGAGATGGTTCGGTGCCCCTGTACAATTATATTTGTTGGTTTTTGGTGAGCATGTGTTTTTTATATTTTTTTAATCGGTACAACATCGGCAATCGCAACAAATTCGCATTACATTTGTGGTGTATTCAAGCGATGTTTTTCTTACTGTTAAGAACTTTTTTATGACCTGGTATTATTTTTTATTGATTGTGCTGGCTACCTTTTTTATCATGGAAGGCATCACCTGGCTCACCCATCGGTACGTGATGCATGGCTTTTTATGGTATTTACACGAAGACCACCACCAACCCAAGCCGGGCATTTTTGAAAAAAATGATGCCTTCTTTTTGATATTTGCCATACCGAGCTGGTTGTGTATCATGCTGGGTTTGCAGCACCAGGAATATACAGCTGCTGCCATCGGGTTTGGCATTGCTCTCTATGGGTTCGCTTATTTTATCGTTCACGAGGTAATCATTCATCAAAGACTCAAGTGG
>CAZCCN010000007.1:0-1234 GCA_964497085.1 uncultured Ferruginibacter sp. | reverse complement strand
TTACCCGAAGCAACAATACCTATATTCGAACCATTCGATGGGCACACAAAATGCACCATAAGCACCTGGGCAAAGAACATGGAGAGAGCTTTGGTATGTTGTGCGTGGCCTCGAAATATTGGAGAAAAGTACGCGAAGACAAAAAGCGGATGGCTGCTTAATTGCCTAACTTGTAAGATTTGAATCCGCACTATACATATTTACTGATTCTAGGATTGTCTCTCCTCGGTCCATTGGCCTTGAGTTTTGACAAGAAGGTTGCTTTCTATTCCAAATGGAGAAATCTTTTCGGAGCCTTGTGGTTGCCCGCCCTGTTTTATATTATATGGGATGTCTGGTTTACGCAGATGGGCATCTGGCAATTCAACCAGCGATACATAATAGAAGCGACCATGGTATATAACTTGCCGCTAGAGGAAATTCTGTTTTTTTTCGTGGTGCCTTTTTGTTGCGTGTTCATCTATGAGTGCATTCGTTGTTACTTTCCCAATATGACCAATACCACATTTGCTTCGCGCTTTTTACAAAGTATCGGAGTATTGTTGTTGATACTGGCTATTATGTATCACAATCGGTACTATACTTTTTTCACTTCTCTGTTCAATGTGGCAGCCATCCTGATGATTTTTATCTTTCGGTCTTATTGCAAAGGGTTCAACATCACTGCATTTTTAGTATCCTATCTTATCTCTTTGATTCCCTTTTTAATCGTCAATGGTTTTCTAACGGCCTTGCCTGTGGTAATCTATAACGATGAGCACAACCTGCAGCTTCGACTTACTACCATCCCTGTGGAAGATATTTTTTATGGGATGTTGCTCATCATGCTCACGGTGGTTGGGTACGAACGCCGAAGGACTCAAAATCTTTAGTGCACGATTATCTTTTTGCTGCACACAGGTATCAATTCAATGCTTTGGCAATGAAATGTTTCTCTTAACTTGGTAATCTGTTGATGAATCAAGGTGAACCGCTTTTATTTTTCAACAGCTATTAATCCGTTTACCACTATGCTCACAAGCTTGCAACCACCTGTCCATTCGGGCAGTAGGGGGGGTGACGCTTTTACCCAAAAGGGTCAATTGCTCCACACATTGACGGCTTCCGAAGGCGAAGTTGTTTTCATTTTGTATCCCGATCATCCCAAACAGAACTATGTCAGCTCCAACTGGGCGGAGATCTTTGGATTTGATGCCAATCAAAGCTCCAACTTGTTGTCCGACCAAATGGCTTG
>CAZCCN010000006.1:19042-30940 GCA_964497085.1 uncultured Ferruginibacter sp. | reverse complement strand
GGCAGGAAAACACAGGCAGCGGATTCAATAATATTTCAGGTGCCAACAGTGCCAGTTATACCATCAATCCAACCACAGCCAGTCAAAACAACTATCAATACCAAGTGGTGGTGAGTGGAACTTGCACACCTAGTGCCACATCAAATAGTGCAACACTCACACTGAATACCCCCATTACGCCAACCTTCACGCAAGTGCCTGCCATCTGTAGCGGAGGAAGTTTCACATTGGCTTCTACCTCTACCAACAACATTGGAGGAACCTGGAGCCCAGCGATAAGTAATACCACCACTACCCAGTATACATTTATACCGTCAGCAGGTCAATGTGCTACCAACGCTTCTATGACCGTAACCGTGAATCCTTTGCCAATTGTCAATATCACGGCCAATCCGGGCAATGTGTTGTTCCCGGGTCAAAGTATCACCATGACAGCAAGCGCTTCCCCGGTTGCTACCACTTATAGTTGGTTGGCCAATGGTGTGCCATTACAAAATCAAAACAACAGCACGTTGTCCATTAGTGGCAACGCGCCAGGAAGCTACTCATACGCTGCAAGTGTGACGGATGTCAATGGTTGTACCAGCACGTCAGACCAGTTTGTGATTGATGTTCGGGGATTGGCCTTCATTTATCCCAATCCTAACAACGGACAGTTCTTTATTAGTTTTGAAGGCGCCCCGTTCAAAGATCAACCTAAGCTGATCTCCTTGTATGATAGCAAAGGAGCAAGGGTGTACAGTCAATACTACACACTCGCCTCCTCTCTTTATCAAACCCTGCAGATTGATGTACGTCATTTGAGCAAAGGAACTTATGTGTTGGTATTGTCTGATATGATCGGTAACCCAATCAAAACAGGAAGAGTAGTATTAGAATAATAGAATACAACTTTATCCAAATAGAAAAAAGGCTCTTGAATTTCAAGAGCCTTTTTGATTTAGTTCAATTAATATTGGAGGAAATCAAATTACCGAATGCTGTGAATGTACTCGTTGTTTTTGAATTGTTTCTTAACGTCATTTAAATCCCTTAACACACTGGCGTCTACAAACACATTGTCCATTTCCAGGGTAAAGCCACCAATCAATTCATCTTTCACAGCGGCTTCTAATTCAATTTTTTGGATAGATGTACTGGCTTTGACTTTTTCAACAATAGCATCCTGCAATTCCTTGCTGACAGGTGTAGCAGTGGTCAGCGTAACGCGGTGAATATTATTCATTTGATTATACTGCTCAATGAACGCTTCCACTATTTCGGGCAAATTGTTTTCTCTGTTTTTGTTGATCAGCAACTGAAGAAACAGGTAAGTTACTTTATTGATTTTGTCACTCAGTATCGAAGATAAAATCTGCTCCTTTTTAGCACTGTTGATTACCGGACTTTGGAGCAGCGCCACAAAATCTGGATTGGACTTACAAACAGCTTGCAATAGTTTGATATCGGCATACACAAGCTCTAATTGATTTTGTTCAATTGATAAATCAAGTAGGCTTTTCGCATATCTTCCTGCTAATCTTGGATTGTTCATGTTGTTTTCTTTAGGCCCTGATTAGTTAAGTTTGATTTCTTCTGCCAGTTCCTTAATATAGCTTTCTTGCTTGGCCTTATCTGACAGCTCTTTTCTCAAAATCTTTTCACTTACTTCTACCACCATTTTTCCAACCTGATTTTTGATATCAGTCAACGCTGCCATTTTTTGATGATGAATAGACGCGTTGGCATCAGCAAGGATTTTAGCTGCCTGGGATTTGGCTTCATCTTTGGCGTCTTGAATCATTTTGTCTTTGATGTCTTTTGCTTCTTTCAGCATAGCAGACCTTTCCTCTCTGGCCTTTGCCAACAAAGCTTCATTCTCACTTTTCAATTGAGCCATTTCTTGTTTTACCCTTTCCGCAGAAGCAATGGCGTTGGCAATCGTAGATTCCCTTTCGTTCAAGCCATTCAAGATGGGTTTCCAGGCAAATTTTTTCAGGATAAACAATACAATCAAAAATGCCAATACTGTCCAAACGATTAACCCTAAATGAGGTAATAATAAATCCATAATTGTAAATATTATAAGCTTAAATAAATCTAAAAATATTACTGCATCCTCCGCCCTGTGCTTCGGATGCAGTAATGAGTGGTGCTACTATGCTTTTAGCACAGCCAACAATCCAGCGATAACTGCAAAAAGGGCAACACCCTCTACGAATGCAGCAGTCAGGATCATGTTTGCACGAATGTCATTGGATGCTTCTGGTTGACGGGCAATTGCTTCCACAGCGCCTTTACCGATTTGTCCGATACCAATACCGGCACCGATTGCGGCAAGACCTGCACCAATTGCACCACCCATGTGAGAGAATCCAACTTCTGTTAACAAAGTCATCAAAGTCATGATACTTGTGTTTATGAGTGAATAAAAAATTACGCTGTTATGGTATCATGATGGGCATCTGCCTCATGATGATCGTGCTCCCCTTCAAATGCCTGACCAATAAACACGGCTGTGAGATTGGTAAAAATGAATGCCTGAATAAACGCCACCAGGATTTCTATAAAATAGATAAACACGGTGAACAAAATAGATACGGGCGAAAAGCCCCATCCGGCTGTTTTGTTCATGGCCCCAAATATGAAGATGAGCGAAATAAAACTTAAAATAATGATGTGACCCGCTACCATATTCGCAAAAAGACGAATGATCAAGGCAGCCGGCTTAATGATCAAGACCCCCGCCAATTCTACCGGAATCAAAATCAATTTAACGAGGAAGGGTACTCCGGGAGGCCATAAAATATGCGCCCAGAAGTGGCCATTCGTACTGGCCAAGATTACCACCGCTGAAATAATTCCCATTACAGCCGTGAAAGCCGTATTACCAGTCACATTCGCAGAACCGGGGATCAAGCCGAAAATATTATTGATCAAAATGAAAAAGAAAACGGTTAACAGGTAGGGCAAATATTTTTGCCACTTATGACCCAGATTCGGCTTGGCCACATCGTCCCTGACAAAGGTGATCACTGGCTCAATCGCGTTCTGCCATCCGGTGGGAGCCGATGTGACACCCAATCCACTTTTGTATTTTCTGGCAATACCCGTCATCAGCAACACCAAAATGGTTAATGCAATCAGCATTTGCACCACGTTTTTGGTCAGCGAGAAATCGTACACAACCGTTCCGTCAACCGAAACAATTTCTTTGTTTTCATTGAATTGATACCCGTTGAAAATTTCTTCCCCTGTATGACCAAACCTTGCAGATGAAAAAACGCTGAACCCTTTAGTCGGCGAATACAATATGATGGGTAAAGGAATAGATGCATGGAAAGATTCGTGCGGATGCTGCTTGTTTTCAATGGTGAAAAAGTGGAATTCATGGGCATCCTTGATGTGGTCCATGATGATCTTGGCAGGATCCAGTTTTTCTTCGGATGCAGCTGGGTGTTCCGCCGTGGTTTCCTGGGCCATCACCATGCCTGAAAAAAGGAAAGTTCCTATAGCAAAAACCAATACCAGTAAAGACTTTGTACGCTGCACGGCCGTCATGTTCTTTATTTTGCCGCAAAGATAAGGCTGCAGGGCTATATTTTAAAATTAGAAAAGGGAATATTTGGGCTAAAAAACAGGTATGATCCATTTACTTGGCAAACTGTGCGGTATAGAGCCGGTAATAGTGCCCTTTTTTTTGCAACAAGGCCTCATGGGTGCCACTTTCGGCGATGCAACCCTTGTCCAACACCAGGATACAGTCCGCTTTTCGAATGGTGCTGAGGCGATGGGCAATAACCAGGGCCGTTCGGCCGGCAATCAATTGAGCAATGGCCTGCTCAATCAGTCCTTCACTCTCCGCATCCACCGAGGAAGTGGCTTCGTCCAGGATCAGAATAGAGGGATTGAACAGCAGGGCCCGGACAAAAGACAGCAATTGTCGTTGACCCACTGATAAGGTGGCGCCCCTCTCCATGACATGGTAATCGTATCCGCCTGGAAGTTTCATGATAAAATCGTGCATGCCAATTAATTTGGCTGCTTCCACCGCACGTGCTCGGCTGATGTCAGGGTTTCGGAGTGTAATATTGTCCAGTATAGAACCGCCAAACAAAAAAACATCCTGTAAGACAACGGCCATTCGGCTCCTTAAAAAAGAGGTGGGGTATTGTTCAATGGATACCCCATCAATGAGAACGGCTCCCTTTTGAAAAGGGTACAACCGGTTCAATAAACTAATGATGGATGTTTTGCCGCTGCCCGTGTCTCCCACCAGGGCAATGGTTTGTCCAGCAGGAATCTGAAAACTAATATCCTTGAGCACATATTGATCTTCTTGGTAGCCAAACCAAACATGCTGGAATTCAACTGAGCCGGATATCACAGCCGGGTAACCGCCCATCTGGGCGTGGTTTGGCAAGTCATCTGCCGGATTGTCCAGCACTTTGAACACCCGTTCGCTGGCAATCATTCCCATTTGCAATACATTGAACTTGTCGGCTATCAGCCGGAGGGGCCTGAACAACAGATGTAGACACAAAATGAACGAAGTGATGGTTCCGGCAATATGCTCCGTTGCAGGAAGGGGAAGCGACAGGCTTTGATGGGCAGCCCACCAAACGAGCAGCCCCACACTCAAGGCAGATACCAATTCAACAATGGGGAAGAAAACAGAATAAGCAAAAATAGCTTTGATGTTGGCATTTCGATGTTCTTGATTGATGGTGCGGAACGATTGATAGGTGTGATCTTCTGCTGCAAAGGCCTGTATAATGGACATGCCTGTAATGTGCTCTTGCACAAAAGCATTCAGATGGGCCACTGCATTGCGCACTTTGGTAAAGGATCGGTTGACTGATTCTTTGAAAACATACGTGGCCATCATCAATAAGGGAAAAGGAATCAAGCAAATCAGGGTCAAGCGCCAATCGGTGTAGAGCATATAGCAAAGGACAGAAAGAATGGAAAGCAAATCGGCGATAATGGGAACCAGTCCATCGCTAAAAATATCGTTCACCGATTCTATGTCGTTGATGGTGCGGGTGGTGAGGGTTCCGATGGGTGTACGATCGAATTGGGCAACCTGCAGCCCGAGTATTTTTTGATAGGTAGTATTTCTCAGATCCCGGACAACTGACTGCCCAATCGATGCAGTAGAAAAAGAAAAATAAAATCGCGTGGCCGACTCCAACAATAAGAGGAGGATTTGAATCACCGTGATTTCAATGATAAAGCCGCCGGGCGAATGAAGCCAGAAAGCAGCTGCCTGGTTGTCAATCCCTTTGTTGATGGTCAACTGAATCAGCAAAGGGCGAAGCGGTGCCATGCAAGCCAATACAATGGAAAGGAATACAGACAGCAGAAACTTTCGACGATAGGGTGCTACATATGTAAACAAGCGTACCAATAAGGATACATCAAATATCTTTTTGGCTTTGCTGTTAGACATGGATCACAATTAAAAGAATCGTCAATTAGAATGAAAGGCTCTTGCTGTTGTATGCTTTGATGAAAATAGCGCCCAGGTTTTTGTAGGGAGGGATATAGCTTTCCCAGCTTTCTCGGATGCTTTTATTTTTATCTTTTTCAAAAATCGCATTTAGTGTTTGCCACATTTCTTTCCACACAATCTTTTTGCCATACAACAACGATTGATTGAGGTTGTTCAAAATGGGCCGATTGATATCGCCAGCACCAATTTCTTTGGTGGAGATGATGTGGGCGTCCGGGGCTACTTCCAGAATGGTATGCAGGTTTTTATAACCGCCACAAGAGCCCAACACCACGATTTGAGCAGTGTGAGACATCCGACTGATGGTTCCGGGCAACCAGTAACTGTGTCCTCGGTGTACTACCACCGACGGAGACAGGTTGTTTTTTTCAAGATACTGATTCAGGTGTATTTGGGCACTGTCATCGAGGTTGGCATCATAATCCAGCGGCAAGTTGGCGTAAATCCAAACATTCCCTTTCAAGGATTTGATTTCCACCCATTCTGATTTGGTGACTACTTTCCATTCTTTGGATGAGAAAGAATTGATAAAAGAGGGAAAAAAAGTTTTACCGTCTTCATCTCCATAAAAAAATACTTGTTGCACAATTCTACCACTGTCATCTTGCAATGCTTTGTTGTCGATTTCGTACACAGAAGGAATGCCGGCAACGGTAGTGAGGTCAATATGTTGTGAAGAGTCAGCAGCCAAAAAAATGTTTTTGAGCAGGCCATACACCAACGTGCCTTTCTCGTTGTTGTCGTCTATACACTGGGATTCATTCTGCATGACATAACGCAGAATGGTCTGCTGGATTTTTTTGTCCTCAATACTGCTGTATGAATCCGCTACATCTGTGGCGTCCTCTAAATTGTTTGATTGGTCCAAATTGGCTACAAAGGCACGCATCAACAATTCGGCACTTTGGGTAGACATCCCTTTGAGCACCGCATCCAGTCGATTGAAATTCGCTGCCATTTTAATGAACTTCTTAAAATAATCAAACCGAACATTCAAGAGCAAGGAATCGAATCGGGGATTCGCACCCATCAATTGTAACAATCGATTGAAAGAATGCTTATAGCTGGAAGTATAAATATCATTTTCACCCAACACAATCATATAGTAAAGCTCGGCTGCCGAAAGCGGCTCAATGGCTTTCATTCGAATGGCTAGATTGCTTTCATCGTGTAGGGTGTTGATGGGGGTGATAAAATGTTTGATGGCCCTGTTCTTCAATGCTTCTCTCAGGCCATTGGTGCCAAACATGGCGATGGCCGTGTCTTTTGAAGGACCAATCATCCGACTGTAGTAATCGATTTCAGTTTTAACCAATAATTTAAAATAGGCCACACTGTCGTATCCAAGTTCACCATCCCCAATGACTTGCTGGATGCTGTCAATGGTGTTTTTACCCGATAAGATGTCATCTAAAAACGGAAAATAAAACAAGGCATTGGGTGTTTGGCTCAACCGGGCTAGTACTTTTACCTTTGGATTCGTACTGTTGTGAATGAGTTTGCCTTCGGGTGTAGTAGTGGATTGAGCAAACGTATATAGTTGGGCCGGATTGGTATAACAAGCAACCCCTATCAGGCTATCGGCAAAGGATTCGTTCACAAAGGGCCGAATCGTTTTCACAATTTCATCGGGATGCAGTTGACAAAATTTCAGGTACACCAAATTAGAAGCGGCTCTGTAACCGATATTATCCGTAAAGACACTGGTAATGAGTTTGGCCTGCTGGTAGGGCAGGTCTTTGATAAAAGGGACCATGCTGTTTTCGGTGGCGGGCGATTGGACAATCAATTCCACCTGGTCCATCAACAATGGGAAAACGTTCAGCTGTATTTCCTTTTTGTTTAAAGAGATCCTGAATCCTTTCAAAAAATTTTCGATGTACCCCAGTGACCTGATTTTATGATTGCTGGAATTCAAGGAGCTGTCCAATTCAATCCAATCCTGTAAAGCATCCACTTTTCTGAATAAAGCGTCTGTCAGTTTCAAATTGATTTCTTCATTGTTGGCCACTCGCAAGGAATGATCGATTGCGCCATCCATTTTGTCGAACTGAATTTGTTCGTCATTGATCTTGTCGTGAAAAAACTGACGATACACCGGCACCTTGACGGTATCGGGCATGGCATATCCCCCTAGAAAGGATAAGAATGCTGCTATAAAAATGAAGCAAAATTTCATGCAATCGTAAAGATAACCAATAATCGAGGTTGTCTTCCAGGCAAAGTTGAGGCAAATTTGGTGGAAAGGGCCACCTCAACCCATTTATTGGGGAGATTTTCGAAAATATTGGGTTAACAATTTAATAATATTATAACTTTTGAATAGGTTTCTATTGCTGGTATTGAAGAGCTATTTTTGTAAGCGTAAGATATGAACACCGGAAAAAAAATACTCATTGCCGATGACGAACCGGACATCCTGGAGATTCTTCAATTCAATCTAGAGGCAGAGGGGTATCAGGTTTACACCACCAAGAATGGGATTGATGCCATTGATAAGGCCAAATCAGTCCAACCCGACTTGATTATTCTGGACATCATGATGCCCTTGAAAAATGGCATCGAAGTGTGTGACGAACTCAGAAAGTTGCCTGCTTTTCAAAAGACCCTCATCATTTTTTTAACAGCCATGAGTGATGACGGCACCGAAGTCAAAGGATTGGAGTCGGGTGCCGATGATTTTATCATCAAGCCCATCCGACCCAAAGTGCTGGTAACCAAAGTAAATGCTTTGTTCAGAAGAGTCCCCAAAGACCCCAGCAACCTGCTTTCCATTGGTGAATTGCAAATTGACAGGGAAAAATACAATGTAAGCTACCGAAACCAGGACATCATATTGGCCCGAAAGGAATTTGAACTATTGTCCTTACTTGCATCCAAACCCGGCAAAGTATTTCTCCGCAACGAAATTCTGAGTAAAATATGGGGCACCGAAGTGATCGTCGGTGACCGCACCATCGATGTCCACATTCGCAAGATTCGACAGAAACTGAACCTGGATTGTATCACCACCGTCAAAGGTGTGGGATATAAATTTGAATTGTCTTAACAATAAAACAGCCAAGGCACCGTTTCTAAGCGCCTAAATTGCGTAGCTTGCATCCACAGCAAGTTTGTTGATATGTTGTCCAATAGAAATTTATCCCCGCTGCAATTGTCTGCCCTGACTGCCTTGCTCATCGCTTTGCCGGTTTGTATTGGCTTCTGGGTGCTGAATCCCCTGCCCTGGTTGGCCGCTATTGTTTTTGTACTTGTTTTTTTGATCTGTTATGGATTGATTTCACTGGCATTTAAAAGTTTCATTCACCGGCAAATCAAGCTGATTTACAAACTCATTGCGCAAACAAAAGCCAGTAAGAGAGAGGAATTTTATTACAAAAATATTTTACCCCAAAAAAATATGGATGAAGTGCGACAAGATGTGGAGAATTGGGCGGAACAACAAAAAAGAGAAATAGAAGTGTTGCAGCAGAACGAAATTTTCAGAAAAGAATTCTTGCAAAATTTAAGCCACGAACTGAAAACACCCATCTTCTCCATTCAAGGATACGTAGAAACACTCTTGAACGGAGCCATGAGCAACCAAGAGGTGAACATGCGTTTTTTGCAAAATGCAGCTCGAAACATCGATCGGCTGACCAATTTGGTGAATGACCTGGATGAAATATCCAGGCTTGAAAGCGGGGCCCTGCAACTGCATTATCAGGATTTTGTTATTCAAGATGTATTGAGAGAGGTATTTGACGCATTGGAATTGAAAGCAAAAGAAAAAGGCATTACTTGTTTTATCAAAAAAGAATGCGAAACACCTTTGATGGTTCACGCCGACAAAGATAAAATTCGACAAGTGTTGAGCAATTTGGTTGACAATGCAATCAAATACGGAAAAGAAAATGGTACGGTGGAAGGCGGGTTTTACAGAGTAGAAGGAAAAACCGCCTTGATAGAAATCACTGATGACGGCGCCGGCATTGCTGAAGAGCATCGGCTCAGAATATTTGAGCGGTTCTACAGAACCGATTTGGCGAGAAGCAGAAAAGTTGGCGGAAGTGGGTTGGGATTGGCCATTTGTAAGCACATCATTGAAGCCCACCAGCAAAACATTCAGGTAAGAAGCAAACTTGATGTAGGAACTACATTTGGGTTTTTATTGGCGCTTGCTCCTTAAAGCCCCTATCATCACTTTATTGAAATAAAAAAGCAGCTTATGTAAGCTGCTTTTTTTTAATCATCAAACTAATCAAACATTATTTGAAATTGGTCCATACTTGCCACCATGTATCGGCTCCATCACAAGCCCCACGATAGGTTGTCGGCGTAAACCAAGTAGTCAGTTTGGCATTGGTAAAATCAGCGCCAGATAAAGCAGGTGATGCGACAACCGGATTGAAATCTACGGTGTTGTCATATTTGAAAGGAGCCGTTAATTGAACATCTGAAGCATTGGTAAGCAAGGTGTTGCCACCGCCCACTCTATTGATATAGTTGGTAAAATCAGCTGCTGCCCATCCTGTAGGCGCCGATCCGCTTACGGTGTAGCTCAACTGGGTGTTGTTGCCGGCAATGATGTTGTTGGCATAAACCGCTTTGGGTGTTCCACCTACCAAATTCAAGTCAGTTGGTGTTCCTGTGCTGGCATCTACCAACCAGCCGGTAGGCCATCCCATCACAACAGAATTGAACACACTGATCGCCGAATTTCTTCTGGCATGGATACCTCTCTTGTAATTTGAGTTGCCAACATTGGTCAAAGTAGCGCGTGGACCCACCAGTGTAACATTGCTGAAGGTAGCGCCGGTTTGAGGCGTCAAAGCACTGCCTCCGGCATCGTTGTCACTTTCAAATCCGTTGCTTCCACTGATATCGGCAACAGAGCTGTCTCTAAAACCAATCGCATATTGAACTTTACCAACGAAACCGTTGTCGGTATCGAAATCATCATCCAATCCTTTGTAGGCAATCAAGTGTTTGCAATTCACTGTACCTCCAAACCACTCGAAGCTGTCATCATTGGCATACGCTACTTGAACATAATCTATGACAGTTTGATTTCCTACTCCTGCCAAGGTCAGTCCATTGATTTCTTTATCGGGCAAAAAGGCGTAGCCTGCATATTCAATTCTCACATAACGTAGAATACCACTGTTGTCGGCCGGATTTTGCGCCTGTGTAGAAGGTGTACCATACAAACCAAGATTATCGCTATTGTTGATTCCTCCTTCAATTTCACCAATACCGGCTGTTCCGTTGAAAGATGCATTCGTAGGGGCATTGCCCAAAATCACCAAACCGGCCCAGTCACCTCGGCTTGGGCTGGTCGCTTCTGATGTAAACACAATAGGCTTGTCCACTGTTCCGTCGGCAATGATTTTGCTACTTCTGGTAATGATCAAACCACCATTTCTTCCCAACTCTCCCACGATTTTGGTGCCGGGTTCGATGGTTAAAATCGCGCCATTGGTTACATACACCAAACCACGCAATTTGTAAACATTACTGGCACTCAGGGTTCTATTGGCGGTAATTCTTCCTTCTAGAATTACATTTTCGGGAGTCGTGCCGCCATTATTGGGCGCTCCGTCCACTTCAATTTTACGACAGCTGCTGGTGATCATCAGAGCAGCCATGGCAAGGAGGGTAATCTGTTTCATGTGTTTATTTTAGTTTTTAGATTTTTATATGTTTTTGTAAGTATAGATGAGGAGATTATTTGATTGAATAAGCAAATGAAATCGTCACATTGGTTCCGTAATTTCTTCTGATGGACAACACATCTTTAGAACTCGATGAATATTTCTTATTGTTATCCAGATCATGATAGAAGTAACCTGGGGTGTTTAAGATATCACTGATGTTGACTTTGATTTCTCCTTTTTTGTCCAACACTTTCTTGGCCAATTGCAAATCCAACAGTGGTCTGGGATTTTCCCAGATATCCGAAATCGCTTCACTGCCCACAAACAGGATTCTGCGGCCAATCTGATTAAACAACAGGGTACTTGAAAAACCGATTTTTTCAATATCGTACTGCAATCCCAAATTCAACAAATAGGGACTCTGTCCCTGCAATGGACGGTTGATGGTGGCAGTACTGTCTTTTACTTTGCTATAGATGTAACTCAGGTTACCTGTTACCGTGAAGTTTTTTAGGGTGCTGGAAAAATCAAGCTTCTTTCTATACTCTATCTCTCCACCGAAAGCAGTTGCATACTTGGTGTTTAGAATATTGAACGTATTGGTACCGGGTCCTGTCCGGTTGAAATAGTATTCTATCGGGCTGTCGAAATACTTGAAAAAGGCGCCCACCGTCACCAATTCCCCTGGTCTGTGATACAATTCGTATCTCAAATCAAGGTAGGTGATTTTGGTTCTTTTAGCCGGTTTGTTACCCACTACCTGTGCAC
>CAZCCN010000006.1:6046-19032 GCA_964497085.1 uncultured Ferruginibacter sp. | reverse complement strand
CCTGTGCACCCAATTCAAAATCATAGAACGCAAAGGGACTCAATTCCCTAAACTCTGGTCTTACGACGGTCTGACTAGCAGCCAAGCGAATATTGGTATTGGCGGCAGGCTTGTAAGTTAGGTTTAGGCCTGGTAAGAAATCTTTTACCAAGGTATTGACATGTCTGGGATCCGATTGTCTCACACTGCCTACCAATTGATCAAAACTTTCAAAGCGAACACCCCAAACCAATCTGAATTTTTCACCCAAAGGATTGTCAAATTGTACATAGGCTGCGTTCATGATGGTATTGGCTACATATCGGAAGGCGTTTCCTCCAATTTCATCAAATTGCACTTTATCATTACCGATCCCAAAATTTCCGCTGCTAAATATGCTATCGGCAGCCATTTGCTTAATAGCATTGCTGGCCGTATTAATAAAGAATGGACGACTGTCGAACAAGCGGTCCTTTACCTGGAACAGGTACCCTGCTTTGATGGAATGTTTGTTGCCCATCCAATCGAAGGTTTTGGTGATATCGCCCCCGGCATTGTAGATGTAATCATTCAAAAAACTGTAGAATATGCTGCCACTCTTTTGTCCGGCGCCCATACCCAATAATGCAAAATAGGGAGCGGTTGGATCGTTCCCATCCTGTGTATAAAACAACCTGCGCTGGTCGGGAATGTATTGATCCAAAATATTGAATCCACCATACCATTTAATTCTGGTATTGTATTTTGTAATGTTGTGCTCTCCTGTTACTTGCGTGTTGAAAAAAGTATTTTGCTTGAAACCAATTTCGGTGGCCTTGATGCGATCTCCGTTGCCCCCTCCACTAATGATATAATCTCTTCCATCGTAGCGATCAATTACATAGTCGCTTGAATTGATATTGATGATGTTTTTGAATGAAATACGGTTGTTGTTGTTGAATTGCAGGGTGATATTGGCCAATCCGCCTGCCAATACTTCACGACTGTACTTATTGTTGTTGTACATCAACTCAATGTCGCCTTCGTTGTTGGCAATGAATTTATTGTCAAATTCATTTCGTTTGTTGCTATTGTTGTAGGTGATGGCAAAAATGCCTGCAATTTTTTTACCAAAAATTCGGGTGTTTCCGCCACCATTGATTTGAAAACTCGCATTTAGGGGCGCATTCCCAACCACCGGTTGCCAGTTGTTTCTGAATTGTGCACCATAAGATGTTTTATCCGCACTGCTCAATTGGCTGAATGCATAGCGCAAAGGCAAAGAGGAAGGCAAGGCACGGGTTCCATTGTCTACGCCAAGCCAATCCAATGAACCGCCTTTGGCTTGAATAAAATCCTTCCCAATGGTATTGGTATTGAATCCAGTTCCCAATTGTATGTTTAAAAAAGAGGCAGCGGGCACATCTTTGGTCTGCACCTGTACCAAGCCTCCTGCCCATTCGCCTGGCAATTCGGGTACAAATGTTTTGTTCATGACAATGTTGTCAATCATGGCTGCGGGAAAAATATCAAAACTGAATGTTTTGCGATCTGGCTCTGTACTGCTCAACAAAATACCATTGAGCATGGCTTGGTTATACCGATCACTCAAGCCGCGAACCACCAGGAATTTACCTTCTTGTACAGAAGTGCCTGGCACTCTTTTTAAGATCTCTCCCGTGTTTTTATCGGGGCTTCTGCGAATCGTTTCTGCACTGATGACCTGGGCAACCACCGAAGTGTTTTTTTGAAGAGAAATAAGAGCATTCACCGATTCCTTTCTTGCAGAAGACTTGATTTCTACCGCCGCTTCGGTTTTAGAAGAACCTTCCAGCAATATATTCATAGATAGCACTTGACCTGCGACTACCTCTAGGCCTTCAATCAATTTGGTTTTGTATCCGACAGAGGAAATGCGTAAACTGTATTTATTGGGGGCGCTTACGGACAATCCATAATTTCCATCTATATCCGCCACAACCGTAGTCCCTGCTTCAACTACCTGAACGGAAACAGACGAAATTTTAGCGCCTGTTTTAGCATCTGTCACTTTTCCCTCAATTCTTGCTTTCTGGGCATTCGCAACAACCAAGCTCAATAAAAAAGTGGCAATTAGCATAACCTTTCTCATACCTACAATATTTTAGTGCAAAGTAAAGGAGAGCATGTTAAGAGATTGAATGATAATGGTTAGCTAATTGTTACCTCTCTGTTACCAAAACATTAACAAGTTTTGAGGCCATCCATTTTCATTCCTAAACATCAATACTGAGAGAGCATGAAAGCTTGTGTGGGCGTGGAATACCGCCTAATGTTAAGAAATTATTACCAATTCAATGGACGCCATACAAAAGATGTATAATGATACCTTTGAAGTCTAATATCATTTAACATGGCTTTTAATACGATTTTAAAAATCTTTTTACCCAAAGACAGGGTATTTTACCAATTGTTTGAGAACGTTTCCGAAGTGTTGGTTAAAATGGGACAAAAATTGAAAGAGGTGGTGGCGGAACCCGACTTTGAAACCAGGACAAAGCTGATCAAAGAAGTAGAGGACCTGGAGCACATCAATGACGATTACACCCACCAAATTTTTACTGAACTGGGCAAAAATTTCATAACCCCTTTTGACAGGGAAGACATTCATTACCTGGCGTCGTCTTTGGATGATATTGCCGATTATATCTATGGCTCTGCCAAAAAAATTAATTTTTACAGGGTGGACCCAAGCGATATTGGGATCCAGAAAATGGCCGATTTAATTGCTTTGGGTTGTGTGCACGTTCACAAAGCAGTAACGGAACTCCGCAACATGAAGAATATGCGTCAAATCACTGACGCATTGGTAGCCATCAACAGCATTGAGAACCAGGGTGACGATATTTTTGACATGAGTATCGAGCGTTTGTTTGCCACTGAATCCGATGCCAAAGAAGTAATCAAAAAAAGAGAGATTTACCAAGTAATGGAGCTGGTAACCGATAAATGCGAGGATGCTGCCAATGTAATTGAATCCATTATTATCAAGTACGCATAACAGCAGCTCAATAAAAAATCATTATGACTTTTCTGATTGTAATCATCGCAATGGCATTGATTTTCGACTACATTAACGGATTTCATGATGCAGCCAACTCAATTGCCACTGTTGTTTCTACAAAAGTACTCAGTCCTGCCCAGGCAGTAATTTGGGCGGCAATGTTCAACTTTGTTGCTTTTTTTATTTTTAAGGATCACGGTGTCGCCAACACGATAGCCAAAACAGTTAAACCCGAGTTGGTCAATGGACACCATATGTTGCTGGTGATTTTTTCAGGTTTGGCTGCAGCTATTTTTTGGAACTTGTTCACCTGGTGGTTTGGTATTCCCTCTTCTTCTTCACACGCTTTGATTGGCGCCTTTTCAGGAGCAGCCATTGCATTTGGCGGACTTCAATCAATCAACTCGGAGCCTGTTGTTAAAACCATTTCATTTATTCTTTTGGCACCCATGATTGGCATGGTTATCGCCTTCATTATTTCACTTTGGTTTATTCATTCATTTAAAAAAGGCTGGCGACCAAAAATCATCGCAATCATTGTATTCGCCTTGGTTTATTGGTTTTTGAAAAACAATATCATCACAGACCCAACCAAGCTTAAGACGCATTTTAATAGCTACGCACTAAAAGTGATTTTTCATGGCGCCAACTTCAAATGGATTTTATTATCCGGGATATTAGTGATCATGGCAATCTTTACATTGTTTTTAAGCAGTTTGAATGCGCACAGTGCCAATGCGTGGTTTAAAAAACTCCAACTTGTCTCCTCTGCAGCCTTTAGTATTGGGCATGGTGGTAATGATGCGCAGAAAGTGATGGGTATAATCATGGCTGCGCTAATTGCCTATAATCCAATTCAATATAGTCTGGATAATATGGTTTGGTGGGTGCCTTTAGCCTGTTATGCATCCATTGCATTGGGAACGATGAGTGGCGGATGGAAAATCGTTAAGACCATGGGCACCAAGATTACGAAAGTAACCCCTTTTGAAGGCGTTGCGGCTGAAACGGCTGGTGCCATCACACTCTTTGTTACAGAAGCACTTAAAATTCCTGTCAGCACCACCCATACCATTACCGGAAGCATTATTGGTGTAGGTGCTACCAAAAGAATGAGCGCCGTACGTTGGGGTGTGACGGTAAATTTATTATGGGCCTGGATTTTAACCATTCCCATCAGTGGATTGCTGGCAGCAACCGTATATTATATCACAAGCTTTTTTATTAAATAAATTTTGTTTTTGACAGAATGATAAAAATCACCCTCAAAATGGGTGATTTTTTGTTTTCTTTGTAATCAAACGCGTACGATCCTCATATCATTACGAATGAAAAAAATATTGGTAACAGGCGGTTGCGGATACATTGGCGCACACACCCTGGTTGATTTGATTCAACATGGGTACGATGTGATCTCCGTCGACAACAACAGCAGAAGCCACCCTTCCATCTTAGATGGGGTGGAAAGAATTACCGGAAAGCGGGTACACAACTACTGTATAGATCTCTGCAACCTGGCCGCGACCAAACAAATTTTTGCTGAGCATCCAGACTTGGTGGGTGTCATTCATTTTGCAGCCTACAAAGCCGTTGGCGAGTCGGTTGAAAAGCCTTTGATGTATTTTGAAAACAACCTGGTTTCGCTCCTCAATATTTTACAGTGCTGTGTGGAATACCATGTTGTCAATTTTGTTTTTTCTTCTTCCTGTACCGTCTATGGCAATCCGGATCAGATTCCCGTGACAGAGGAAAGCCCCTTACAACCTGCTGAATCACCTTACGGGCACACCAAGCAGATGAGTGAAGTCATTATTCAGCAAACAGCACAGGGTAGCCAGTTGCAAACAACTTTGTTGCGCTACTTCAATCCGGTCGGCGCCCACCCGTCCAATGAAATCGGCGAAATCCCTTTGGGTCGTCCCGCCAACCTGGTACCGGCCATTACCCAAACAGCCATTGGAAAACTACAGCAGATGCAGGTATTTGGCACTGACTATCCAACCCGAGACGGCTCCTGCCTGAGAGATTACATTCATGTATCGGACATTGCCCATGCCCATACCTTGGCACTAAACTACCTGTTGGCCGAAAAGAATTCGACCCGTTGTGAAATATTCAACCTGGGAACGGGCAATGGATACACTGTGTTGGAAGTGATCAAAACCTTCGAAAAAGTAAGTGGAAAATCCCTCTGTTACACCCTTGCCGACAGAAGACCCGGCGACGTGATTGCCATTTATGCCAACCTTCAAAAAGCCAAGGAAGTATTGGGTTGGAACCCAGTATATAACCTGGAAGAAATGATGCGAACTGCCTGGAACTGGGAACAGAAATTGCAACAGGCATAAATAAATCCTTGATTTTGGCAAACCAGTTTTTTAATTAAAAAACTCCCCCTAAATTGCAGCATACTAAAATACAACAGCATGCTGGCAGACATCCAAGTAACAGGAAACAAAGACACAAGAAGCGGATTTGGAGATGGAATCTTGGAAGCAGCACGAATCAATAAAAACATCGTTGCACTCACCGCAGACCTTGCAGGTTCATTAAAGCTGAATGGTTTTATCAAAGAATTTCCGGATCGATTTATTCAATGTGGCATTGCAGAAGCCAATATGATGGGCATTGCAGCGGGTTTAACCATTGGTGGCAAAATACCTTATACCACCACCTTCGCCAACTTTTCTACCGGCAGGGTATATGACCAGATCAGACAAAGCATTGCCTACAGCGGAAAAAATGTAAAGATCTGTGCTTCTCATGCTGGGTTGACTTTGGGTGAAGACGGGGCTACCCATCAAATACTCGAAGACATCGGCCTGATGAAGATGCTTCCGGGCATGACCGTTATTGTTCCGGCTGATTATAACCAAACCAAGGCCGCTACCAAAGCCATCGCCGCCATCGACGGACCGGTTTATTTACGATTTGGAAGACCCCTTTGGCCCATTTTTACCAAAGAAGAAGATTTTGTGATTGGCAAAGCACAGGTATTGTCAAACGGTACCGATGTGTCCATTTTTGCCTGTGGACACTTGGTATGGACAGCCATTGAAGCCGGTAAAATACTTGAAGCCAAAGGAATCAGCGTGGAACTCATTAACATTCATACGATCAAACCCATTGACCAAGCGGCTGTCTTGTCCTCCATCTCCAAAACCGGTTGTGCGGTAACAGCAGAAGAGCATAACATCATAGGTGGCTTGGGAGACAGCATCGCACAAATTGCCGCTACTCATCATCCTATTCCGATTGAATACATTGGCACCAAAGATACCTTTGGCGAAAGCGGCAAACCAGCTGAACTGCTCGTTAAATATGGATTGGATGTGGATCACCTAGTGGCGGCAGCTGAAAAAGCCCTGGCCAGAAAGAAACAATAAAATTGTCCGCCCTTAAACCTTGTTGCTTGTAGACTGTCCAACAGATAGATGGTTATCAATCAATTGCTTCCTATGACAGAACAGATGGATGATAAAGAAATGTTGGTTCGTTTCAGAAATGAAGCGTCTAAAGAGGCGGCATTTACTTCCATCATTAAAAAATACCAGGAAAAACTTTATTGGCATATCCGCAGAATGGTTGTTGAGCACGAAGACGCCAACGATGTGTTGCAGAACATGTTTATCAAAGTATGGAGAAGTCTGGACAATTTTAGAGAAGACAGTCAACTGTATACATGGCTGTATCGAATTGCCACCAATGAGAGCTTGACCTTTCTGGAAAAACAAAAAAAACGCCAGGCACTCTCGCTGAGCGATCACGATGGATACTTGTCTAATAAAATAGTGGCCGATAAGCATTTTGATGGCAACAAGCTGGAATGGAAGCTGCAATTGGCCATTCAAAAATTACCCGAAAAACAACGGGTGGTGTTCAACTTGAGGTATTATGAAGAAATGCCCTATGAAGAAATGAGCCGGGTATTGGAAACAAGCGAAGGAGCCCTCAAAGCGAGCTATCATCATGCCGTGAAAAAAATTGAGGATTTTATCTTGCATCATTAAACATTATTGAAAAAATACGGTCTAAACTGGTCATGTTACGCAAAGCATACATACAAAACGAATTAGAGGAGCTAGAAAGCAGCCTGGCAAAGGGGCCTACTGTTCAGGTGTATACCGTACCCGATGGCTATTTTGAGGGCCTGGGTGAGATGCTTCAGCGGTCGTTGCAAACCCCCATTCTAGCTGACAAATCAAATGTTTTCGAGGTGCCGGAGGGGTATTTTGACCACTTGCCATCTTCCATTCTGCATAAAATCCACCAGCCTGCCCCGGTGGTGGTCATGAGTCAATCTCGAAGATTGATGCAATTTGCGGTGGCTGCCTGTATGGCCGGTTTGATTGGTCTGGGTATTTTTTGGGCAAATAAGCGAACAGATGCCGGTAGCGACATGGAACTGACGGCAGCCCTCCAAGAAGCCCATATCATTTTGAATAGCAATAATTTTGAAACAGAGATGGGAAATTTGCCTGACGATGATATTGTACAATATCTCCACTTGAACGGAAGCGACGTGAATGCCGCTTTGGTGGCTTCGCTTGCCGACGAACCCAATATCCCTTCAGAAGAAGAATATATATACAATGATCAAACCCTGGATCGTGTAACAAAGAAATTGCATATCAACATGAAGGCATCTTATTAAATCAACTTAATCGTACGTCATGAAAAAGATTGTTTTGTTTTTTCTGCTTTGTTTATTCTTCGGAATGCATGTGTCCGCTCAGCAACACCAAGATCAAAAATCTCAAAAAATACAAGCTTTGTATATTGCATACATCACCCGTGAGTTGCAATTAAATGAAACAGAAGCGCAAAAATTCTGGCCTTTGCACAATCAGTATGATACTGAATTGAAAACCATTCACCTCAACAATCTTCCTGAATTGGAAAGAGAAGAAGCCAGCCTAAAAGTTAAAAAAGCTTACCGAGACCGTTTTACAAAAATCATAGGAACCAATAGAACCGATGATTTCTTCAAGAAAGATGCTGAGTTCAGACAAAAATTAATTGAAAGACTGAAAGAGCGTCAGGAAAAAAGAAAAGACAATCGTCCCAATCAGCGCAATCATCCCTGGTAATAACAACACTTCGGCAAATTCCGTTATTCTTAAAACGTATAAGTGGGTGTTTTAATGTCATGGTAAAATAGAAAAGTCCAGTTTTCTGCAGTTCCCTTTTCACGCCAATCTTGCCTCAACTGCATTGTTTTTTTCCCGTCAAAGTCGTACTTGGCCACAAACCTGTTTTTCATCTGCTGCAATTGTGGAGCATCATCTCCACCAAAAAACAGGATCTGTTTGTCGGCTTTGATCCAGAATACCTGGTGATATCTGGAATGCGCACTGGTGCATTCGTACGAAATATGTTCGTCAATCTGACCATTTCCTTCAATGAGCTGCACATTGGGTGCATGTTGCAAAGCACGAACCACATCCGGCACATAAGAAAGACTGGGTTGCGCCAAGGCATAGGACAATTCTTCTTTGTGAACGTAATAGGTTGCCTTGGGAAAACTCAGAGTAGCTTGGTGCGAACCTTTCTGATGCTGAACAATACCACCTGCATGGTCTTTGTGCAGATGCGTCAGCAATACTTTGGTCACATTCATCGGGTCAATGCCGTTGGCTTGCAAATGTTGATGGATTTGTAATACACCGGTTCCGTCTACAAAACCAAGTCCCGTATCCAATAAAATAATGTCTTTGGAAGTGACTACCACAAAGGGCTGGATTTCTACCAACAGACTACCGGTGGGTCTTTGCTGCAAATCGTCCGTCTCCTTGTTGAAAGGAACGAACTCTTTGGTGGCATCAATGGTAAAGGCGCCTTCGCTTAAGGGAATGATTGTCATGATGAATGAGAAATCGCGTTGCGCAAATGTACTGTAGAAAATTGGGACAGGTCGAAATAAATGACAGCCACCTGTGTTAACGCAACACCATTTGCCGGTCGGCATCCAATCGAATCAAAATAAAAATCAACATGGTAAACGTCAACAAGGAAGAGCCGCCGTAACTCATGAGCGGCAAGGTGATTCCGATTACGGGTGCAAGCCCAATTGTCATACAGATATTCACTGCAACGTGAAAGAAGATAATGGCTGCTACCGAGTAAGCATATACCCGGCTAAAGGTACTTCGTTGACGTTCGGCTATAAATAAGATTCGAAGCAACATGTTCAGGTATAGAAACATTAGAACCGCGCAGCCCACAAAACCGAAATTTTCAGCCAATGAAGTGAAAATAAAATCGGTGTGTTGTTCTGGCACGAAATCGCCTTGGGTTTGGGTTCCTTTCAAGAACCCCTTTCCAAAAAATCCGCCGGAACCGATGGCAATTTTCGATTGCTTCACATTGTAGTTTTCATTGTCCGACTTGCTTTTCTTAGCGCCAGGATTGGTGGATTGATTGATAGAAACGGTTTTGGCATCGGTATACGGATTGTCTCTTCCAATCATACTAAAAATCCGATCCGCTTGATACGGCTGGAAAACATGCTTGAACAAAAAGGGAACCACAGCGCCGATGAACAGCGCACTGAATGCCCAAAAACCCACTATGAAAACCAATAAAGACCGGTTTCGTCTGATTTTAATCTTAAGCGAATTGATCAACAACAACGCAATCACGCCCAAAGCAATGATCAAAGGTTTGGCCGGAAACAACAGCGTCACCACCAATAACACACCCATCGAAAAACCAAGAATCAGGTAAATGGGGGGAAATCCTTCTCGATACATGGGCAACAAAAAAGCAAAGTAAACCAGCGCCAAGCCCGTTTCGTTTTGCAACAATGAAAAAACAATAGGCAAAAAGCAAATGCCCGCAGCAATGAGCTGGGACCTTGATTTTTCAAAATGGGTATCCGGCCTTGATAAATATTTGGCCAAGGCAAGGGCCGTGAAAATTTTACATGTTTCAACAGGTTGTAGATTCATAAAACCCAATGGAATCCAGCTTTTGGATCCATTCACCGTTTTGCCGATAAAAAAAGTAGCAAGCATCAACCCAATTCCCAGTACATAAAACAGATTGGGGGTAGCCGTAAAAAGCTTGCTGTCCGTTAGGAGAATAAACATGGCAACCACCACACACACGATAAGATAATAAAACTGTTTGCTGTAGTTTTTCTGAAAAGCGAACAGGGATTGAATCAGGTCGTCATTGGAGCGGTACTCAACCGAAAAAATAGAGATGAGTCCGATGATGGATATCAATCCGTACATCCAGATGAGTCCCCAGTCCTTTCCTTGCAGTATGGTTTCTTTTCTTTGATACATATTTATTCAATCAAGTAATCTATCAATGTCTAGCCGTGTCCCTTATAATATTGCTCTTTTTTTCCTTTGGAAGCATCGCTTCAGCAGGGGAAACAGTGTCTCTGCTGGGTTTTCTGTTGGATTGCTTTTCTTTTCTCATTTTATCTAAGTCGTCATTGCCTACTTCATCGTCTTCAATACCCAAAGTGTCTTTCACCAATTTGATGTAGCCCTTTGCCATAAGATAGGCAGGATCCTTGGCATGTCTTAAAGAATCTTGCTTTCTGAGTTCGGCAAAAATCCGGGGTGGCATCAAATTGAGCTTAGACAATTGCTCTACCCTGGCGAGCCTTCCTTTATCGGTGATAGAATCCTTTAGATACTTTTCAATCATCAGGCCCACAATCGGAGCGGCATAAGTACCTCCAAAGCGGCCGCTGTTTTCCACCACACACATAATGGCAATTTTGGGATTGTCTCTGGGCGCAAAGCCACAGAAGAAAGAGTGGTTTTGCTGCTTGACGCCTTTGTAATAATTTTCAACGGTTCCGGTTTTACCACAGATGACAATGTCCTTTACCTGTGCTCCCGCGCCCGTTCCCTTGTCCACCACCCCTTGCATTCCATCGTGAACCGCTTCAAAAATACTATCAGGAATACTGGTAGGCGTTATTTTTTTTCTGTATTGATTCAGCTGCTCATAGCGATCGCCGCCTTCAATGGAATCCACTACATGTGGGAGGATATACCAACCTTTGTTGGCAATGTAAGCCATTTCATTGGCTACCTGTAAAGGGGTAACCGTGACTTCGCCCTGACCAATGCTGACCGATCTAAAATTGCAAAAGTTCCAGCGGCCTTTTCCATAGACGCCATTGTAATATTTGGCTGTAGGAATATTGCCAGATTTTTCTGAAGGCACATCAACCCCCAATTTATGACCCAGGCCAAAGGCATACATGTATTGATCCCAATGCGACAAGGCGCTGTCAACAGATGGAAATTTCGGGTTGTTGATCACTCTTTGCATCACATTGGCAAAATAGGTGTTGTCAGAAATGGTGATGGCGCCGCGTAAATCAAAAGTACCCACGTCCAAACACCGCATGGGCTTACCACTCCCGCAACCATAAAAAGCACCCGAACAAGAAAAATGCGTGTCAGTTGAAATGACACCTTCGTGCAAGCCTATCAAGGCCTGCAGGGTTTTGAATGTAGAGCCAGGAGAATAGGTTGCACTCACGGTTCTATTGAGCAAGGGAAGGGCGGGACTTAAAAACAATTCAGAAAAATGTTTGCGCCTTTCACTACCCGTTAAATATTTGGGTTGGTAAGTGGGTGCACTGACCATGGCCAAGATGCCGCCTGTTCTTGGGTCTACAGCCACAATTGACCCTAACTTGTTTTCCATCAAATGTTCGCCGAGCTGTTGCAATTCTATGTCTATGGATGTGTACAGGTCTTTGCCGGCCTTAGCGATTGTATCATAGATGCCATTTTCCAGCCTTTCGGTTAACCGGTTTTTATTATCTCTTTTCCAATATTCAATCCCTCTTTCACCCATCAACACTTTTTCATAACTGCGCTCCAAACCGGTCATGCCTGCATAGTCACCTGCCACATAACCCTCGTCGGGATGTCTTTTCAAAAAATTGGTATCCACTTCGGCTGTATATCCCAACACATTCGCAGCGGCATCATACGGGTAGGCGCGGACAGATCTTTCCTGCAAATAGAAAGCCGGAGCAAACTTGAACATGGATTCGTTCAGCATGGCCATTTTCTCTTCACTCAACAAGGGTTCAAAAATGGAAGGCCGGGAACGACCGTTTTTGATGATCAATTCAATGATGCGCTTTTTGAATTGACTGGTATCGATTCCTAAGATCGTGCAAATCGCAGCGGTATCAATCCCCTTCAGCTTATTGGGTGTCACCATCAAATCAGAGATGTTGGTATTCTGCAGGATGGCATTGCCATTTCGATCAAAAATGATTCCCCGATCAGGATAAATCACTTTTCGGAATGTGCCCTGGTCTTCGGCTAAAGTCTTGTATTTTGAAGTGATTACCTGAAGGGTAAACAGCCGGATAATAATAATGACAAACAATGAGATAAAAATCAGACTGATTACATTCTTTCTGGATTGATTGAAAACAGACACTTCGCGATAATTTTATCTACTGTGAACAATGGAATAAACTGGATTCTTAAAACGTACTGGTTCGGTATTTTTTCTTTCTCGAAAAAATCAATTCTATCACCAAAAGCAGCAGCAAGCTGATGGCAGAAGAACCAATCGTTTTTTCAAAAAAATACCAGGCATCCCCAAATTGCCAGGCTTCTAAAAAGAAGAGCCAGGCATTGTGGAACAGCATCAATATACCTGCATAGAACAAATACGGCAACCATCCGCCCATCGTTTTGACAGAGGGTTCTTCGTGGTTGTTCTCCAATTCCTGCTGGGGTATCATCAAATTGATTAAGAAAGGTCTTACATAGGCCAGCAAGACACAGGCAGCCGTATGGAAACCGGGATGGTGGCGAAAGCTGTCTAGGGTAAATCCAAGCACCAGCGCCAATAGCATCAGCAGCACCCGATTGATATTGAATGGCAACCACAATAAAAATAAAAAATAAATATAGGGGGTAATCATTTGGTGCAACCGGATGGTGTCCAATACATACACCTGAAGCAGTATGAATCCGAGGAA
>CAZCCN010000006.1:0-6036 GCA_964497085.1 uncultured Ferruginibacter sp. | reverse complement strand
ATTTTTAAACAGCGTATTCATATGGTTGTAGTCAACCGATTAATGTTGATTGTTTAGTTTATGCACAATTTTCTTGATGGCCTCCTGGTCTGTATTGTCAATGACATACACGTAGGCGAGGTCTTGAAAATCGGCTATGGTATTAAAATCTATTTTATAAAAATTATTACTGGATTCGGTATAGACTTGTTGTACCCGGCCAATCAACAAGCCTTTTGGAAAGGTAGTGCTGAATCCGCTGGTAATGATGGTGTCTCCCTTACGCACTTTGGCGCTTTTGGAAACATTGCCCAAGGTAATGATATTGGGATCTGTTCCATCCCAATTCAATGTGCCGGTCTCTCCTCCCTTCAACAGTTTTCCGCTGATGTGGCTATCCTTGTGCAACAAAGACATCACGACCGCGTAATGGTCATATACCTCTGTGATGATGCCCACTACGGCATTGTTGATGTCTACCACACCCATGCCGGATTTCAGTCCATCCAGGGATCCTTTGGCCAACACAATGTAATTGCTCTGCGTGGAAACCGAATTGGACACCACCCGAGCACTTTGGTAGTGATACAAACGATATTGCGTGGCGGAATCTGTTCGAAGGGTATCGATGCCTGCCCGGGTGAGGCTGTCCGGCAACACATAGTTTGCTTTCAGCAGGTTGTATAATTTTTCATTTGCCTTTACCAACGAATCGTTGGTTTGTTTCAAATGAAAATATTGTAAAACGTTGGTGTAGCGGGTATTGATATTTCCGGTGATTCGATTGGAAAATTCACCAAAAACGGCATGGTGGAATTGACTGTAAGAAACAATGAGGTAGATGCTGAATGCCTGAATAGACAAAAATAAAATCAGAACAAAGTGTCTTCTAATAAAAAGAAAAATATTTCGCACCCGCTTTAGAAATTTTGAATATTACCCATCTGTACCGCAGGAAAAAGAAGCAAGCTCATAAAAGCCAACTATCTCATTACAAAAGGAAACTTGTCATAGTTCTTCAATGCAATCCCCGTACCCCTTACCACACTTTTCAATGGATCATCTGCTACATGAACAGGCAATTTGATTTTATTAGACAGCCTTTTGTCCAAGCCCCTCAACAAAGACCCGCCACCTGTAATGTACAATCCTCTTCTGTAAATATCTGCTGCCAACTCAGGAGGCGTTGTTTCCAATGCTTTCAAAATGGCTTCTTCGATTTTAAAAATACTTTTGTCCAAGGCCTCTGCTACTTCCTGATAACTCACCATTACCTGCTTGGGAATACCGGTTACCAAGTCTCGTCCGTTCACCGGAATATCGTCTGGTGGGTTGTCTAAATCTTTCATCGCAGCACCCACTTGAATTTTAATTTGTTCGGCCGTGCGCTCACCAATCAATAAACTATGGTACCTGCGCAATGCTTCCATAATGTCTGCGGTGAACTCATCACCCGCAATTCGTATACTTTGATCGCACACAATTCCTGCCAAAGCAATAACGGTAATGCCTGTGGTACCTCCGCCAATATCAATAATCATGTTGCCTACTGGTTCTTCTACATCGATGCCAATACCCAACGCAGCGGCCATAGGTTCGTGAATGAGATAGACTTCCTTGGCACCCGCCTGTTCGGCACTGTCTCGCACCGCACGCTTTTCAACTTCCGTGATGCTGCTGGGAATGCAGATCATCATGCGCCAGCTGGGTGCAAACAAAGGTTTTTTCGGATAGACCAATTTGATCAACTCGCGAATCATCAACTCAGCTGCATTGAAATCGGCAATGACACCATCGCGCAGGGGACGAACGGTTCGGATGCTTTCATGGGTTTTTTCATGCATCATCAGGGCTTTGCGACCAACAGCGAGTAAGTTTTTTGGATTGTTTCGATCCAATGCCACGATGGATGGTTCATTTACCACCACTTCGTCGTTGTGAATAATCAGGGTATTGGCTGTACCCAGATCGATTGCAATTTCCTGAGTGAAAAAATTAAAAAAGCCCATATGATATAGAATATGCAGTTATAAATGTATCCTAGCAAAGTTGACGTAAATTATTGGATTTAACAACGCCCGGTCATTTATTTTGAAACTATTTTTTGCAGCAGTTTCGGGCATTTGAGCGGGGTGAAGATGGGCGGTATTACAGCAAAAAGAAAGGGGCGCTAAAATTCGTATCCGATGTCTCTTCTGTAATTCATTCCCTCAAAATGCAATTGTCCCAGAGCGGTTCTGGAGGCTGCAGCTGCTTCATGGACAGACTGGCCAAACGCAGTAACAGCCAACACCCTGCCCCCATTGGTGACCACGTGCTGGTCCTTTAGGATGGTTCCTGCATGAAAGACTTGCGTATTTTGAATGGGCTGAAGGGCTAATCCTTCAATGGGCTTGCCATTGGTGTAGGCTTCGGGATAGCCTCCGCTGACGGCTACCGTGGTGACAGCGGTAAGGGGCTTCGCTTCGATTTGAACCGCACCAAGTTGGTGGGTGGCGGCAGCCAACAATAACTCGACGAGATCATTTTGTATCCGGGGAATCACCACTTCTGTTTCCGGGTCACCCATTCGGCAGTTGTATTCTATGATGTAGGGGTCGCCGTTGGCAATCATTAACCCAATAAAAACAAATCCCACATAGGTAAATTGTTCTTGTTGGATGCCCGCAATCGTTGGTTTGACAATGCGCTTCATCACTTTGGTGCGCAAGGCCTCATCAAAAAAAGGTACCGGACTCACCGCCCCCATCCCACCGGTATTCAGACCGGTATCCCCTTCGCCGATTCTTTTGTAATCTTTTGCTTCGGGTAGCATCACATACTCTTTGCCATCCGTCAAGACAAACACACTCATTTCAATGCCTTCCAAAAAGGCTTCGATGACTACTTTTTTACCCGCCTCTCCAAATTTTGACTGAAGCAACATCTGCTCAAATCCAAGCAAAGCTTCTTCATGGGTGGTACAAATCAATACTCCTTTGCCGGCAGCCAATCCATCTGCCTTCAATACAATCGGCAAGGAATGTTGTTGAATGTAGGACAAGCCTTCTTCATATTCATCCTCTGCAAACTCTCTGTAAGCAGCCGTGGGAAGGCTGTATTTTTTCATGAAGGCTTTGGCAAAAGCCTTGCTGCCCTCCAACTGAGCGGCTTGCTGAGAAGGGCCAATGATGTGGATGTGTTGAGTGGATGGTTGGGCGGCAAAATAATCAACCAACCCTTTCACCAAAGGCTCTTCCGGACCCACGACAATCAATTCAATCTGATGGTCGATGGCTGCTTGTTGCAAAGCAGCAAAATCATTGATGGCAATAGGCAGGTTGGTGCCGCATGATTCGGTTCCCGCATTCCCTGGTGCAATGAACAGTGCGTTACACAATGGACTTTGTTTTATTTTCCAAGCCAGTGTATGCTCTCTCCCTCCCGAACCAATGATCAGTATATTCATATCAAGCCATGCGATTGTTCGAGTGCAAAAATAAAAAACTTGTGGCAGTGGAAGCCATCATTTTTGTAGCGGTTTCCCTCAATTGAGTTTGATATGTATAATTTCAGTATTTTCAGTCCTTGTATTCAATTAAAGAACCAAAAACAAATACTATGAATGATGTTGTAACTCAAAAGAACACCCATCCCAAAGGATTGTGGGTGCTGTTTGGTACCGAAATGTGGGAAAGATTCAACTTTTACGGCATGCGCACCTTGCTGACGCTGTTTATTGTAAATGCCCTCATGATGAGCAAGGAGCAGTCTTCTTTGATCTATGGAGGATTTCTTGGTCTTTGTTATCTAACCCCCATGTTGGGCGGATTTGTTGCTGACAAATACCTGGGCAACAGAAACTGTATTTTATTTGGGGGCACCATGATGGCCATTGGCCAGCTGTTGCTGTTTACCAGCGCTTCTATTTTTTCTTCTAATCTGGAAGGCGCCAAGCTTATTTTATACATCGCGTTGGGCGTAATCATTCTGGGTAATGGTTTTTTCAAACCCAATATTTCGAGTATGGTGGGCAGTTTGTACCCCAAAGAAGAAAAAAACAAACTCGACACCGCTTTTACCATATTCTACATGGGTATCAACATTGGCGCTTTCTTGGGTCAATTCATCTGCCCTATTTTGGGAGACGTGACAGATGCAGCCGGAAACAGAGATGTGTTTGCGTTCAAGTGGGGCTTTTTGGCCGCCGCCATCGCCATGCTCATTGGTTCATTGACCTTTTTCTTCTTGAAAGACAAATATGTAAAAACACCCGATGGCAGACCCATTGGCGGCTTGCCGTCTAAACACAACAGCGCTGATTATGAAGAAGGAGAAGCACAGTCTGCTCATTTTTCCACCCAGTCTTTGGTTTTGTCTGTCATTGTGTTCATGGGATTGGGTTTGCTGTTCCACTTTGTGTTTGGACAAAATGTTATTTATTCAATTATTTACGGATCAGGCTTAACCCTTGCAGGATTGATTTTAACAGACAAATCGCTTACCAAGGTGGAGAAAGACCGCATCTTGGTTATTTACATCGTATCGTTTTTTGTGATCTTCTTCTGGGCGGCCTTTGAACAAGCAGGCTCCTCTCTCACTTTCATTGCCGACAACCAGACAGACAGAAACTTTTTTGGCTGGAACATGCCTCCTTCAATGGTTCAAATTTTCAATGGCGTGTTTGTGGTCATGTTTGCTGTTCCCTTTAGTATGATTTGGGATAAACTCAGGGCCAATGGAAAAGAACCCATCTCTCCTGCCAAACAAGCCATGGGATTGGCATTGATTGCCCTCAGCTACTTCATCATTGCCCACAACGTAAAGGACCTGGGCAATAGCGGATTGTTGGCCGTACATTGGTTGATCTTGTTGTACCTGATTCAAACATTTGGTGAATTGTGCTTGTCTCCAATTGGTCTTTCACTGGTGGGAAAACTCGCTCCCAAAAGATTTGCCTCACTCTTGTTTGGCGTGTTCTTTTTGTCCAACGCTTCGGGCTATGCCCTTGCAGGAACATTGGGTTCGATCTTGCCGGCTACCGGTGATCAATTTAAATTGGCCAGCGATGCGGGTATTGATTTACAAGCCATTTTGGATAAAACAATCATTCCTACCAAAGAACAGCTTCAATTTTTGATTGATAAAAAGATTAGTGAAAACTACCCTAGCTTTGCCGGATTCACCATTCACAACCTGTTTGAGTTCTTTATGGTGTTTGTGATTCTTTGCGGTGTGGCCTCGGTGCTTTTGTTTGCATTGGTGCCAACGCTGAAGAAGATGATGCATGGTATCAAATAGAACGTCATGACCATTTTTTTTCAAAAGCGGCTTTATCAGCCGCTTTTGTTTTAGGGTGAATTGCCGTACATTAGAGGAGCCATCTGATTGTATGACCATTAAAATATTCAAATACTTTTCTCCTGTGACGGTGTATGCCACCGCTTGGATTGCCTTCAATGGTCATGGATGGGCATGCTGGCTTCCGTTGATGTATGCATGGATCCTGATTCCGTTTGTAGAGTTGCTGTTGCAACCCGATGCCACCAATATGAATGCGGCCGAAATGGAAATAGCCAAAAAAAACAAATGGTATGACTACCTGTTGTACCTCATTGTTCCTTTGCAATACGCCGCGCTCTATTACTTCCTATTGTCCATGCAAGAAAGCCATTTGGATCAATGGGATCGATTGGGCAGAATCGGCAGTATGGGTTTGTTGTGTGGGGCATTTGGCATCAATGTCGCTCATGAATTGGGACATCGAACAAATCCGTGGGAGCAGGCCTTGGCCAAGGCGTTGTTGGCTTCTTCTCTGTACATGCATTTTTTTATAGAGCACAACAAAGGCCATCACAAAAATGTAGCCACCCGCGAAGACCCAAGCAGTGCCCGGTACAATGAGCCGGTGTATGTTTTTTACCTGCGCACCATTCTGTTTTCTTACTTGTCTGCCTGGAAAATTGCCAACAAGGATTGTAGAAGAAAAAGTGTATCGGTCTTGAGCTTACACAACGACATGTTGCGGGCACATATCTGGCAATCGCTGTTGGTGTTGGGGGTACTGATTGTATTCGG
>CAZCCN010000005.1:19567-31628 GCA_964497085.1 uncultured Ferruginibacter sp. | reverse complement strand
TATCAACAGTTGCAGCAGCAGCAGCTGTATCAACAGCAGCAGCAGCAGCAGTGTCTACAGTTGCAGCAGCAGCTGTGTCAACAGTTTCAGTAGTCGCTTCAGCAGATTTGTCTCCGTTGCAAGAAACCATCAATGCAGCGATAGCAGCAATAGCAAGAAATTTTTTCATTTTGTTGGGTTTTAAGTTTGGTGGCAAAAATATAGTGAATATCGATAATAACAAATTTTTTAGCCAAAAAAATGCAAAAAAAGGGTAAAAAAAGCCTTAGAAAGTGCTACAAACGAACCAGTTAGGCGAAATTAACCTACTTTTTCCTGAAAAACAACCTGACAGGGACCCCAGTAAAGTCGAAATGCTCCCTGAGTTGGTTCTCCAGGTAGTTTTTGTAAGGGCCTTTGACGTCGTCGGGATAATTGCAGAAAAAGGCAAAACTAGGGGTATGGGTGGGCAACTGGGTAACATATTTGATTTTGATGGCGTTTCCTCTCACAACTGGGGGGTGATATTGCTCCACTGCTTTCAGCATCACTTCATTCAATTGGGAAGTAGCCACTTTTCTGTGTTTGTTTTCAAACACCCTTAAGGCCTCTTCAATCGATTTGAAAATTCTTTGTTTTTCGGTTACCGAAATAAAGACAATGGGCACATTGTTGAAAGGAGCCAATCTTTGTTTTAGTTCTTTTTCATAATCCCTCGCCGTGTTGGTTTGTTTTTCTATCAGATCCCATTTGTTGACCAACACCACAATCCCCTTTCCTTTTTTTACCGCCAAGGAAAAAATTGCAAGGTCTTGGGCGGCAATCCCTTTCCCTGCATCCAACAACAACAAACAAACATCGGCTTCGTCCATCGCCTTGATCGCCCTAATCACAGAATAAAATTCAAGGTCTTCGTTTACCTTGTTTTTCCTTCTTAGGCCGGCGGTATCGATTAATATAAAATCTTTGTTGAATAAATTGTATCGGGTATGAATGGTGTCTCTGGTGGTGCCTGCAATGTCGCTCACAATGGTTCTTTCTTTGCCAATCAATGCATTCAACAATGATGACTTGCCGACATTCGGCTGTCCAATAATAGCAAACTTGGGAATGCCATTGTCTTCGTCCGACACTACTACGTCGGCGGGTATCAATGCGACCACTTCGTCCAGCAAATCGCCGGTACCACTTCCACTGATGGAAGACAAAAAGAAGATATGCTCAAAACCAAGACTGTAAAATTCACTGGCTTCAATGAGTCTGTCATGATTGTCCACTTTGTTTACCACCAAAAAAACCGGCTTGTGACTTCTGCGCAACAACGTGGCCATTGATTCATCCAGGTTGGTGACACCTGTGGCGGCGTCCACCATGAAAATGATCGCATTCGCTTCATCGATGGCTATGTGTACCTGCTTGGCAATTTCTTGCTCAAACACATCGTCACTTTTGGGCACAAACCCTCCCGTGTCTATCAAATTGAAAGATTTTCCAGCCCATTCAGCTACTCCATACTGTCGGTCTCTGGTTACGCCACTCACATCATCGACGATGGCTTTTCGCTGCTCCAACAATCTATTGAAGAAGGTACTCTTTCCTACATTGGGCCTTCCGGTTATGGCTACTGTGAAACTCATTGCTATAGATTGATGTTTTTTGATTAATATCCGTATTCTTTTAAATACAGTTCGTTGTCTCTCCACTTGGGCCTCACTTTTACAAAAAGCTCCATGAATACTTTACTCCCTAAAAACTCCTCTATGTCCTTCCTGGCCAAAGTGCCCAATTTTTTGATCATAGATCCGCCTTCTCCGAGTATGATTCCTTTCTGGGTTTCTCTTTGTACAATAATGTCTGCCCCAATTTTGATCAAGGTGTTTTTTTCTTTGAATTCCTGAACCAATACCGTAGCATGGTAGGGCAACTCCTCGTGATACAATTCAAATATTTTTTCCCGAATGATTTCCCCTACAAAAAATTTGGTAGGCAAATCGCTCAGGTCATCTCCTTCAAAAAAAGGCATCCCTTCCGGCAGGTAATGTAATATCCGCTCAATCAATGTATCGAGACCTTTTTGCTGTAAGGCAGAAATGACCAATACTTCTTTGGCATAAGGCTGCTGTTCAAAAAAAGCAACCAATTCTTGCAAGATGGAGGGATCTTTGATGGTATCCGATTTATTGATGACCAAAATGGCGGGGGCCTTCAGGTGCAGGGAGGAAAAAACTTGATGGCATTCCTCTCGATTGTCCTTTGCATCAATAATCAGCAATCCCAGGTCTGCATCCTCTAAACTTCCTTTAACCGCCTGCATCATTTTTTCGTGCAATCGGTATTTCGGATCAATGATGCCGGGCGTATCTGAAAAGATGATTTGATAGTCTGCGTGGCTCAGAATTGCTTTAATTCGATGGCGCGTGGTTTGCACTTTATGGGATACAATAGCCATTTTCTCCCCCATCAATGCATTGAGCAGGGTGCTTTTTCCCGCATTGGGCTTTCCGAATATGTTCACGAAACCTGTTTTCATAAAAAAGCCGTGGCAATCGCCACGGCAAAGCTATCTTATTTTGGCTAATTATTGTTTGGTAAATGTAACCGACAAGTATTCGCCAGCAGTCGTGCCTGTTTTGGTTGCATTCATAGCTCCACAATTGAATTGAGAAATGGTATAAGTATTCAATGAATCAAATGTCAACTGCGTTCCTGAGAGCTTCCACTTGCCCACATAGCTGTCTGGCGGAGAACAAAATACACCTAAGTCATTGTAGTGATAAATGCTGTCACTCGAAAAAACATAGATGTCATCTTTTTTGCAAGGATTGGAAGTGGAAAAGACATCTACTTCGGCAGCATGTGCATTTTCTTTGTACCTCATGGCCGTTATTTTCCAAGAACCAATCAAATTTGTCCTGGTCAATCCGCAATTGACATTGGGCGTATCAGTCGAACAACCCATGAGAAGAGAAATAAATACGAGTGTAAAAATTCTGTACATATGATTTTTTTTAGTGGTACAAGGATAATGCCATTAGGCGATTGATAGAATGATGCAGATTGGAAACCAGTATGACATAGACACCCGCTCATCGTGGCAAGGAAAGGAGAAAAAATAAAAAAGGCCTGCATTGCAGGCCTTGTGGTTGCGAAGAGAAGGATCGAACTTCTGACCTTCGGGTTATGAGCCCGACGAGCTACCGCTGCTCTACTTCGCACCACAAAAGTAATGGTTTACACCATTGTAACCAAAAGATTCATTTTCTATATATCTTTGTGGCAAAACAGATCTTTTTACTACTTGCTATCATTCCGGGGTGCTTTCATACTGAAGGCTGAGATAATACCCGTTTACCTGATCAGGATAATGCCTGCGAAGGGAGAAGCTTCCACAACAGAAGCCAACACGTGATTTTCTCCATTCCCGGATGCCTAGCACAACTTATTGAATATGAAACAGCGCATCCTCGTATCTATCCTATTTTTATTGTCCACAAAGGGCATCAGCCAGCAGGTTCAGCAACAATTGGACACGGTCACCCTACAGGGTATTGAAATCAAGGCCATTCGGGCCGGTGAGTTGGCTCCCATTGCCAAAACGAACCTTGGAAAAAAAGAAATCCAGAAAAACAATATTGGTCAAGATCTCCCCTTTATACTGGAGCAAACCCCTTCCGTACAAGTAAATGCAGATGCCGGAAATGGCATTGGATACACTGGCCTCCGCATTAGAGGGGTAGATGCCACCCGTATCAATGTCACCATCAATGGAATTCCGTACAACGACGCAGAAAGCCAGGGAACCTATTTTGTAGACCTTCCGGACATTGCCGCTTCGAGCGGATCGATACAAATTCAACGAGGCATTGGTAGTTCCACCAACGGCGCCGGTGCATTTGGTGGCTCTATCCATATCAATACCAACGAAATGGATACCAAAAAATCCATTCAGTTCAACAACAACACAGGAAGTTTTCAATCACTTAGAAATACATTGCAGTACAACAGTGGACTGATAAAAAACCAATGGATGTTCACCGGAAGGATCAGCCAAATTAGCAGCAATGGCTATGTTGACCGAGCCGTCACCCGATTGGGGGCCGTATACACCGGTATGGCCTGGATACACAAAAAAACGGCTTTGCAACTAAATGTGTTTTCAGGAAAAGAAAAAACCTATGCAGCGTGGTTTGGCATCAATCAGGCCACACTGGATTCCAACAGAAGATACAATCCGGCAGGTACAGAAAAACCGGGAGATCCATATGACAATGAAACGGATAATTACATTCAATCCCATGTACAGTTTTTCTGGAATCAAAAAATCAACACGCAATGGAAGTCGAGCATGGCTTTGTTCCTGACCAAAGGGAAAGGTTATTACGAACAATACAAAGCCAATCAAAGCTTTGCGGATTACAGCCTGCCAAATATTTTCAACGGCACTGACTCTGTATATACGTCAGATTTAATTAGACAACTTTGGCTGGATAATTATTTTTATGGTTCTGTATTTTCCCTTCAGTACAATCAAGCCAACACCCATATCATTCTTGGGGGAAGTATCACCAATTATGATGGCCATCATTTTGGAGAGGTAATACAATCCATTGTTCAATTGGCTCCCAAGAGCACGCATCGCTGGTACAATCTGTTCGCCGATAAGAATGACTACAGTGTCTATGCCAAATGGACGCAACAACTCAACAAGCACTGGCAAACCTATATCGACATTCAATTAAGAAAAGTAGATTACCGAATTGGCGGATTCAGAAACAATCCGCAACTGCTTGTCAGCAATCAATATGCATTCTTCAATCCCAAAATTGGCGCTACTTATACCAACGGGCGAAACCAGTTTTTTTTCTCCTATTCCAAGGCCAGGAAAGAACCCAATAGAGATGATTTCGAAGCGGGCACTTTTCAACAACCCTTGCCTGAAACGTTGCACGACATCGAGATAGGATTCAATCAGCATGATCCGAAGGGAAACTGGAGCCTGAATGTATATGGAATGTTTTATAAAAATCAATTGGTGCTTTCGGGCAAAATCAACGATGTATTTGCTTATACAAGAACCAATATCAAAAACAGTTACAGGGTTGGAATAGAATGGCAAGGCAACAAAAAAATACTGCCCATCTTCGAGCTGAAGGGAAATCTTACCGTGAGCAGCAACAAAGTGTTAAACTTTACAGAATACATCGACAACTATGACAATGGCATTCAAGCTTCAGTATTTCACAAAAAAGCCGACATTTCTTTTTCGCCCGCTGTCATCGCGGCTGGCAGCCTTGTCTTCAAACCGTGTAAGCACATAGAATTGAGCCTGATTCACAAATATGTCAGTGATCAATATTTAGACAACACCTCCAACAACCAGCGAAAATTGCGCGGCTATTTTACGCAACACGCCAGAATTGAATACGCAGGGCAAAATAAAAAAAATCAATCTGTCTCCCTGTTTGTGCAGGCAAACAACATTTGGTCTACTCGATATGAATCAAATGGATATACGTTCAGTTACATCTATGGGGGTTATTTCACCACAGAAAATTATTACTATCCGATGGCATTGTTCCACCTGATGGCAGGTGTTGGTATCAAACTATAAAAAATTAAGGCTGAGAAAAGAGGCTTTCCCATGTCATCATGCCGCCAGATAAATTTTTGACAGATTGAAAGCCCATCGTTTCCAACATCAACGCAGCTTGCATGCTTCTTTGGCCGCTTCTGCAATAGCAGATAATTTCTTTTTCTTTCAGTTCTTCGATGCTTTCCACTTGCATGGAAAGTATGTCTGATAGTGGCAACAAGGTGCCCCCAATATTGAACACAGCATGTTCATCGGGCTGTCGAACATCTACCAAATGAAGAACTTCTCCCGCATCCATCCGTTGTTTCAATTCGTTGGGCTGTATGATCTCCATGATTCGTTATTTTTTAGGTAAGATTGTTGTGGTATCTCGAGGCACTTTCATCTCAGGAGCTACCCACAAATCCATCAATTGGCCTGACTGAATATACACAGGCTCATTCAGTTCATCCAACCTGGGTGGACTCTGTTTCCATATAAAAGCAGCTAATGTGTCTTTGGTTCCTGGATCCGGAACAATGGCCCCCACTAAAATACCCGCCTCTTCCAGCATGGTTTTGGCTTCAGCATAGGTCAAGCCCACTAGATTGGGCACCAACATCTTTTCATTTTTTAAGCCATCCCCTATCACCAAATCGATGGGGCTACCCCAAGGAAGTTTCGATCCTCCATCAATGTGTTGTCCCTTGTACAATTGATCCAATACCGACCCTTTCATAAAGTCTGGACGAAAGACAGTGTCTCCCAAAATCAAGTGACTCCGTCTCAATATTTCCATGGCAAAATTGAATGTTTTTCCCTCGAGGGAAGGCATGTCGATTAAAGGCAGGGTCATTCGATTTACCGTTAATTGAACGGTTCGATTGATCTTCACGGTGCTGTTGGGGTCCGGCAATTGCTTCAATACAATACCCTTTTTAGCGGTGTCGGTGTAAACAGAATCCTGGATTGCCACATCAAACCCTTTGTCCTCCAAGAATTTAATGGCATCCTTGGTAGGTATGCCCACTACTGAGGGCACGGTCAGATATTGGCCATGATTCGTAATAGAGCCTAACAGTTGTAGTAGAGAAAACAAGAGGATCATCACCAGCAAAAGGGCAACAACAATATTCATCCACAAAGGCCTGCTGGTAATAAATTTGAACACGAAAGGTTTAATTTAGTTCGATAAAAAAATATGACGCAAACTTACTGAAAGCATTCTTCTAACAATGCAGAATAAAATTCTTTTAATGACCAACCCATGGCTTTTACCTGCTGGGGCACAATACTAGCAGCACTTTGGCCTGGAACGGTATTGATTTCTAACAAATAGGGCTGTTGGGCTTTTTCATTGAAAATAAAATCAATCCGAACCACTCCATTGCAATTGAAAACCCGATAGGCTTTCACCGCCTCGGCCCTTATTTTTTCAGCTATTCCTTCAGCAACATGGGCAGGAGTCACCTCCTGACTGGCGCCCTCGTATTTTGCTTGAAAATCAAAAAACTCATTTTGAGAAATAATTTCGGTAATGGGCAGTGTAAGGATCTCACCTTTTGTTTTGAAAACGCCGATTGTAAATTCTCGGCCGCTGATATATTCCTCCACCAGCACTTGGTCGTCTTCTGCAAAAGCTTTCGCCAACGCCGCATCTAAATCAGCTGCCTCCTTTACTTTGCTGATGCCAAGACTGCTTCCACCATTGTTGGGCTTAACAAATAATGGCAGTTGGAGCTGTTGTAATATGGCAGCAGCCGTCAATGGATTTTTTTTAAACAAATGCACAGACTTGGCCACTGGAATACCGGCAAAGGCAGCTACGGCGACCGTATATCGTTTGTTAAGAGGTGTATGGAATGTGCAAGCAATCAAAATAACCTTGCAGTTTGCCATCCTCGCCCGGGGTGCCGTGCAAACCGATCAAGACCGCATCGAATCGAACTTTCGATCCATCAACGGTAATTGAAAAATCATTTTTGTCAACCGCCAGGCGGCTACCTTGTGTATTTTCATAAAACCAACCAGAAGGATGGATATCAATTAAATAACAATTCCACTTTTCTTTGTCTATATTTTCAAAAATTGTCTTGGCAGATTTATAGGAAATAACGGATTCTCCAGAGTATCCTCCCGTAACCAACGCTATGTTTTTCTTCATGTGCAAGGGGCAAATTTAGACAAAGAAACAAAAAATGTTGAATATGTTGCGAATGAAAACCCTATGGGTCAATGCCTTCATGTTGGCTTTGCAGCAAGAGTTTCCAGTTTCCGTCGGATTGTTTTTTCCAAACATTTGCATACGAGCCAAATACTATGCTGTCGCCCATGGTTGAACGCAACGCGTAGATGCCATACGTGTAACCCAATTCGCCGGACTCACTCACTTCGGCATGTTGAGGATTCCATGATAATTTGTATCCTGAATCATCCTGTTGGATCAAGTAATCAATCGCATTGGCTCCAACAATCGGCAAATGATTGGATCGGATGAGCACTCCATTGCTATCCAAATAATCTATAAAAGCATCTTTCATCCCATTGGTTTCACAACGCACAGAAAAAGCCTTGTCTGCTTTGATCAACGAAAGGTGGGCCGTTGGGTCACTGGCAGGTGCTTCGTTGTTAGGGCCTGCACAGCCTATTAAAAAAACAAATGACAGAAAATATAATGAATACAATTTCATCCGTAGGATCATTTGGTGGTGAATGCCAAGATGGCCGACAAATGGCCACTTGTTTGAAGTTACGCCAAAAAATAAAGCGGTGAAAGGATTTTTTCCTCACCGCCTTGATGTAATCTTAAATCAATTGACATTCTTTACAAATGCAGTTTCTCTTTTTTGGCCATCAGCGCTTCTACCGTTTCCTGATAGAGTTCGTCGGGAACACAGCAATCAACCGGACATACGGCCGCACACTGGGGTTCTTCATGAAAACCCTGGCATTCGGTGCATTTGTTAGGCGAAATATAGTAGGTGTCATTGCTAATAGGGCTGTTTCGTTGGTCAGCATCTACGGATGATCCATCCATCAGGGTGAATTGTCCCTTTACGGACGTACCATCGGCAATCGCCCACTCTACGCCACCTTCATAAATTGCATTATTGGGACATTCTGGTTCGCAAGCCCCACAATTGATGCATTCGTCTGTAATCTTTATAGCCATCTATCGTAATTTTGATGTAAAGTAATAATAACAATATGAATTTACAAAATCGGATTGAGATTCTGGTGTCTTTGGGAGCCTATCTTTCAAAAAATGGTACTGAATGGCAAGATGTAAAAAGAAATGCCCAGATAAAAAATCCGTGGTTTACAGAAACATTTATCGATGTGGCTGTGCACAATATTGTTGAACATTACTTGAATCGGGAGAAACTCCAAACATGGACTGCCCAATACTCAATTTGTGACAACCGTCCGTCCAAGCATGTGGGCATCGTCATGGCCGGCAACATTCCCTTGGTGGGCTTTCATGATTTTTTAACTGTGTTCGCATCCGGACATCAACAGCACATCAAATTATCGAGCAAAGACGATGTCTTATTAAAGCATTTGGTCTCCTATCTACACAAAACCTTCCCAGCCACCATCAATCAAGTGATGTTGCAAGACCAGTTGAAAAACTGTGACGCCTATATCACGACTGGTGGCAATCAGTCTGCCAATTATTTCGAATATTATTTTTCAAAATACCCAAGTATTATAAGAAGAAACAAGACATCTGTAGCTATTTTGACCGGACAAGAAAGCAGCCAGGACTTGGAAAAACTGTCAGGTGACATTCATTTGTATTTTGGTCTTGGATGTAGAAATGTTACCAAAATTTTAGTTCCAAAAGGATATGACTTTCTTCCCCTTCTGCAAGCATTCGAGCCCTTCAAATATTTTAGAGACAATCAAAAATATTCTAACAACTATGATTACCAACTATCCTTGGCCCTGCTCAACAATAAATATTACATGACCAATGAAAGCACATTGTTGATAGAAAACCCGAGCGTGTTTTCGCCCATTGGCGTGCTGCATTATGAAGTTTATTCAGATATATCGACCACCCTTGCATCTCTACAAGAGAATCAGGACATTCAATGTATCGTGGGAAAAGAATGGATCCCTTTTGGGGAGGCCCAATCACCCCAATTGTCCAATTACGCCGACGGGGTAGACACCATGGCTTTTCTGCTAACACTGTAGCTTATGCCATAGTTGACATTTTAATGAATTGTTAAAGATGACAGGGGGAATTTACAAAATGTCAGTCTGTTGTTATTTTGCAAGGAAGGCATGATTTTTGAATCAATGCCCATCTATCCAAGTATTAAAATTGTAGCACCATGAATGTAAAAAACCTATTCGGAACGATTGCCATCAGCGCCCTTACCAGTATGTTGGTATTATGGGGATATGGCAGTTTTGTCAAAACCCAGAACAGCTATGCCGGGCAAGAAACTGGCACCATTCCATCCAACTACAAATTAACGGGCTTGTTAAATGGCGGAAGCCCGGCAGGATCAGTCGATTTTATTCAACCGGCTGCTGCTGCAACACCTGCCGTTGTTCACATCAAGACAAAAACCAACGCAAAGCAGGTAACCAACAATTTACCCAGGATGCGCCAAAGTCCGTTTAGTGACTTTTTTGACGACGACCTGTTTAATCAGTTTTTTGGTGGCGGAAGAATGAATATCATCCCTGAGCAAAAAGCTTCTGGTTCGGGTGTGCTGATCAGCGATGATGGTTTTATTGTAACCAACAATCACGTCGTGGACAATGCAGATGAAATCAATGTCACCCTAAACAACAAACGCACCTATAAAGCCAAAGTCATTGGAACAGATCCTGCCTATGATTTGGCAGTAATCAAAATTGAAGCGACCGGGTTGCCTTATCTATTGTACGGAAATTCCGATGCCGTGAAAATCGGCCAATGGGTTTTGGCGATTGGCTACCCGTTGAACCTGGAGGCTACTGTTACCGCTGGTATTGTGAGCGCAAAAGCCAGAAGCCTGGGCTTGAACAAAGACAAAGCAGGCAATGCAGCTGGCGCGGTAGAATCATTTATTCAAACAGATGCCGCTGTCAACATGGGCAATAGTGGTGGTGCCCTGGTGGATGCTGATGGCAAACTGATCGGCATCAATTCAGCCATTGCCTCCCCCACCGGATACTACTCAGGCTATTCTTATGCCATTCCTGTCAATATTGCCAAAAAAGTTGTGGATGATATTATCAAGTTTGGATCCGTACAAAGAGGATATTTGGGTATTCAGTTTTCCAGTGCAGGAGACATGAGCGATGACCAAAAAAAGAAAATAGGTATTCCGACAGGAGCGTTTGATGGCATTTATGCCACCGATGTGCAAACAGAAGGAGGTGCTTATGCGGCCGGCATCCGAAAAGGAGACCGAATCGACAAAGTAAATGGCGTAACCATTTCAAGCGGAGGTGAATTGCAAGAGCAAGTAAGCCGCTACAAGCCCGGAGACAAAATTCCCGTTTCTGTCAACAGGGATGGCAAAAGCCTGAATTTCATGGTCACCCTCAAAAACAAAGCCGGTAATTATGACATCGTAAGAAGCGAAACCGAGCTGGATAAACTAGGGGCAGATTTTGTAACGCTGGATAGCAAAAAGGCCAAAGAATACGGCATTTCTGGAGGTGTTGTGGTGAAAAAAATCAATGATGGGGCACTCAACGATCAAACTCGTATGAAAGATGGCTTCATCATCCTGAAAGCCAATGATAAGTCCGTTCGGTCTGTCGATGAATTCAAATCCATCATTCAATCTGAGAAAAATATTACCATTAGTGGATTCTATCCAGGTTATGATGGATTATACGAATACCCCATCACCTTGGAATAATCACGTAAGTATCGAATCAAAAAGAAAAGCCCTGTCATGCAGGGCTTTTTACATACCAATTGAGACAAATCAGATGGACTCAAACACCCAATCATCGCCAGGATGCAAGCGAAAAGAAAAACCCGGCGCCATCATATGATCTTCACCCGTAAATATGTCCTTGTATAACCCTGATGGAAAATCTTCTTTGAGGAAGATATCCGAATGCGTATGATGCATATTCAAAAAGACGATGACACTGCCTGGCCCTTTCCCTCGTTGATAAGTTAACACCTGGTCGTGAAAAGTCATGATTCGGCAACTGGCAAGGGAGGAAATCCTTTTATGGAGTTGACTCAGGGTTCGGTAAAAATCAGACAAGATTATATTTGATGACCATTCCAAATGATCTTTATCGAAAAACTGCAATCGTTTGTAGTTGGGAATTTCCTGTCCGTTGTAAATCAGAGGAACCGCATCGATATAGGTAAAACTGAAAACGGCCAGTGCCTTTGCATGCTGGCCATACTTTTCATATTCGGTTCCATTCCAGCTATTTTCATCATGATTGGTGGTGAAATACAATTGAAGGGCTTGAGCCGGATGCTTTTGGGATTCAGCTTGCAGACAAGTTATCAACGGATGTACCCCAAGCTGT
>CAZCCN010000005.1:5662-19557 GCA_964497085.1 uncultured Ferruginibacter sp. | reverse complement strand
ACGTCTTCCGTCTGGTGCATCCACTTCCAAGCATAGGTGATATCAAAAGCCTGGTAGTAGGCGGAATCTTCTGTTTCGGCCAGCCAGATCAGGTTGGGCTTGATGGCTTCTGTCTGCTTTCTGGCTTTTAACCAAAAGTGCAGCGGAGTCAAATGTGCCAGGTCTGCACGAAAGCCGTCAATATCAAATGTTTGCACCCAATAGCACATGGCGCTCCGAAGGGCATCGTGTGCCGATTCGTTTTGATGATCGATTTGAATAACATCTGACCAATCGTAGGGAGACAAAAAATTTCCCTGATGATCTCTTACAAAATATTCAGGATGGGTAAGGGTCCATTGATTGTCCCAGGCAGCATGGTTGGCTACCCAGTCTATGATAATTTTCATACCCAATCGATGTACCGCTTCAACCAAAGCTTGAAAATCGGCCTTGCTGCCGAATTCGGGATTGATTTCAAAAAAATCACGACTGCTATAGTAGCTTCCCAGGCTACCTTTTCGGTTTATTTTGCCGATTGGATGAATGGGCATGAGCCAGATGATGTCCACTCCCATTGCTTGTAAGCGGGGTAAATGAGCCTGAAAAGTGGCAAAGTCACCCTTTTCACTGAATTGGCGAATGTTCACCTCGTAGATGGTTGACCGACGCAAAAAAGGAAGAATGGAGGGACTGTGTGACATGCAAGGATGATTCTTTGTAAAGATAACAAGAACCCATTGGATTGATGACTTACTTGCCAACAAGATTGTACCTTTGGGCCGTCATCATTCACTATGAAGCAATTTACCATTCCATTTACCTATCGCAGCAAACTGATTTCTGCTATCAAGGAACAAAGAAAGCGGGAAGACAAACTAAAAAAGGACTTCACCCCTACTTTGCTGGACCTAGGGAATGCACGCATTTTTTTGGCACGACATTTTGGCTTTTGTTATGGAGTTGAGAACGCTATAGAAATCGCCTTCAGAACCATTGACGAAAATCCTGGAAAACGGATTTTCTTGTTGAGCGAAATGATTCACAACCCTAAAGTCAATCAGGATTTGATTGAAAGAGGCGTTCAATTTTTACAAGACACAAAAGGAAATATCATCACGCCTTTCACCGAACTTACCGATAAGGATATTGTGATCATTCCTGCATTTGGCACGACACTCGCCATTGAGGCGCAGCTGCAATCTATAGGCATTCAGATAGAGAAATACAATACAACCTGCCCCTTTGTAGAAAAAGTATGGAACAGAAGCGAACAGATAGCCAAAAAGAATTACACAGTCGTTATCCATGGAAAACCAAGCCACGAAGAGACCCGTGCCACTTTTTCTCATGCAGCTGCCAGTGCCCCAACCGTGGTAGTTAGCGATATGGAAGATGCTGTTAAGCTGGCTTCATATATATCCGGCGAGAAAAACACAGCGGATTTCTATACGGTCTTTGAAGGGAAGTATTCTGTTGGATTTAATATACAAACCGATTTTGAACGCATTGGCGTGGTGAATCAAACCACCATGCTCGCCAGTGATACGCAGGGCATCGCGGATTTTCTAAAGCAAGTAATGAAAGAAAAATACCAGCTTTCTGACAACCACATCCATGAACGATTTGCCGACACCCGCGATACCCTTTGCTACGCCACTAATGACAACCAGAGTGCTGTATATGGTTTGCTGCAGCAAAAAGCAGACTTGGCCATTGTGGTGGGTGGCTACAACAGCAGCAACACGTCCCACTTGGTGGAATTGTGCGAAGAACAACTCCCCACTTATTTTATCGATGGTTCTCACCGAATCCTATCCAACAATTGTATTGAGCACTTCAACTTTCATGAAAAAAAGCAATTGACCACGGATGGCTTTTTGCCCGCCAAAAGGCCCCTTGATATACTGATCACCAGCGGGGCCAGCTGTCCCGATGCTGAAGTGGAAAAAGTCATCCATCAACTAGCTGCTACATTAGGTCTTGTTGAAGCATTGAAGGAGCTTGAAGCAACATTTGAATCATAAAAAACCCCTTCTTTTCAGAAAGGGTTTGACTTCAGATTGTTTGGTTAATCATAAAATCAATATTTTACCACTACAAATTTATTTTGCAAGATTTTTCCTTCGGGAGAAACCACTTTTACAATATAGGTTCCTGCCTTGTAGTTGGTTACATCTATTTTTACTGTATTGCCTGAAACCGTGTAATTGCTTACCATTTTTCTGCCGGCCATGTCAAACACATTGAGGGTGTTTTTCATGGGCAGGTTATTGAATCCAATCATGACAAATTGAGTAGCAGGATTGGGATACAAATCAATGGAAGGCACCGTCGTGGCAAAGTTGAGCATGATGACATTGGAAAATGCAATTTTGTCGAAGATGTCTACTTCAGCAATACGGTAGAAGTTCCTTCCTGGTAATGGAGCAGGGTCAAACATGGAATAATTGTTGACAGCGGTAGAATTACCAACGGCTGCTACACGGCCGATTTCGAAAAAGTTAACACCATCAGCGGAACGTTGAATCACAAATTCTTTGGAATCTTGTTCAAAGCTTGTTGACCATAACAATTGAGATTGTCTGTTGTCAATTTTGGTGCCAGTAAAAGAGGTTAATTTCACTGCAGTAGGACCTGCATCTGGACAACTTGGATATATAGCGGGCGTTAAAAATGCATTGAGATACATGCGCTGACCATTCAGATCGGTTACAGCGGTTCCATTCAAATCGTGATTACCCAAATAGAACACCAATCCACCCCGACCGGGCATGAATTTGGAAACAGATGCACCATACACAGAGTCTAATGCAGCGGTATTCCCCACGATGATGGGATAAAAATTATTGCTAGCAGCTCCCCCGAGCCTGGTGTAAGATCGAGTAGAACCACCAGCACCTGGATCAAATGCGCCTTCATATTGCGCGTATGGCAAGTCAGAATTTACATAAGAAAAATTTGTAGACGTCAAAGAGTTAGGATTGTCGAGCCCCAAAGTAGATTGGAACCTACCGTCTGCATCATTTTCATAAGTTATAATAGCAGCACACTCGGCTAAAAAGTTACCGCCATCCACTGATACAAACTTTCTAATTGAATCAACCAATTTGGAAACAAGGGCTATTTGTGCAGCATTGTTACCCGGATCATTATGAGGTTCAGAGGCGAAAGTAAAGCAATTGGCAGGCAAGTTGGCAGCAGTGGTAAACACCTGGTAATTAGCAGTAGGAATAGAAGCATTCACCATATAGGTGGTATGAATGCTAGCCTTTCCGCCATCATCCAAAATAGCGGCTCTTGGTTTTACCCCCAACATATCGTACCGAATATCCACAGTAACATCAGCAGGGGGACGGTAAACCATTACTTTTTTATTGGCATTGCCACCCGTAAATGCAGCATTGAAATTATTCACCAAAGCAGTTACACCAATCGTATCAGTGGGAAAAATAACAAAAGGGCCTGCTTTGAAACTTTTAGAAGTGGCATCCACATAAGTTGGCAACAACTTCTGAGCGGTCACGGTGAAATCTGCCCCATCTTTTGATTTGCCAGATTGAATGACCCACTTGAGTTTTTTTCCGCTATTCAACAAGCTCACCACCAAGCCGTAGGCTTTTAAATTGAAATAACCAGGACCTGATTGATAGGTATTGTCCATGGCTATGACCAATGAACCAGCAGGCAAAGTTTGCGTATTGGAAGGAGGCGAAGGTAAATCCGGATTTTGGGCCATCGTGACCGCACCCATCAAAAAAGAAAACACCAACAACACACCAATTCGTACAAAAGATTTCATAATAAAAACATTAAGTTTTAATAAAAAAGCGTTGGCTTTTCAATGTGGAGGATACGCTAGAAATGGCGTTTCGTAAAATAGAGGATTAATTAGCTTCGAAAAAGAAAACCCAATGGTTGGAGTTGCTAATCGATTTGATGATACAAAGGTAAGACATTTTTTAACAATTCCTAATTTACGAGGGTATTTTTTGTTACCCACTCAAGAAATACAAGTCATTGTAAACCAATGAATAATTGATTAGCTGGTCTTCATTCTTTCCTCAGCTAAGGACAGGGCGAAAGCCAGCTGCTCTTCGATGGAAAGATGGGTATTGTCCAACTCGATGGCATCGCTGGCTTTGCGAAGGGGACTGATGGCCCGATTGGAGTCCACATAATCCCTCATTTCCAAATTGGCCTTCACTTCTTCCAAGGTGATATTGGGATTTTTGGCAAACATTTCCTTAAAGCGTCTTTCTACCCTTACCAAACCATCAGCAGTCATAAAAAATTTCAATTCGGCATTTGGGAAAACGGTTGTGCCAATATCTCGCCCATCCATTACGATCCCTTTGGCTGCCCCCATTCGTTGTTGCTGGGCCACGGCAAAATCCCTGACAGCAGATATAGTAGCCACTTCACTCACTTTCTCCGCCACAACCAGATCCCGAATCATATACTCCACATTCTCTCCATTCAAATACATTTCAGATTGTTTGGATTTGTCGTTGTATTGAAAAGTCAATTCTATGTTTTCCAAGGCAGATTTTGTTTGCAGGTCATCTGTCCAATCGATGTGATGGCGCAAAAAATATAAGGTAATCGCCCTGTACATGGCACCGCTGTCTATATATACATAACCAAGTTCTTTGGCCAGCTGTTTGGCCAAAGTGCTTTTCCCGCAAGAGGACCAGCCATCGATGGTGATGATGAGTTTTTGATTCATGCGCGCTGCAAAAATCAGTGAAAATAATGCGAATACAAAAAGATTTTAGAAAAGGGGTTCAATAAAAAGCCCCCATTCGATTGAACGGGGGCTGGTATAATCAGTGATCTTGGTTACGATTGTGACTTTTTCTCTTTTTTCTTAGGCTCCTCTTTCAATTTAAACAGGATTTTTCCGGCTTCTTTGTCCAAATGAGCCATCATGGTGTCGCCAGCCTTGATGGTCATATTCAGGATTTCCTCCGCCAAAGGATCTTCAAGGTATTTTTGAATGGCTCGATGCAAGGGCCGGGCGCCAAACTGGCTGTCATATCCTTTTTCAGCAATAAAGTCTTTGGCTTCAGGAGTCAACTCCAGCGCAAATCCCAGGGTGCTCAAACGCTTCATGACACCTTTCATCAAAATATCAATGATCTGGAAGATATCTTCCTTGTTGAGTGAATTGAACATGATCACATCGTCAATCCTGTTCAAAAACTCAGGGCTAAATGTGCGCTTCAGTGCCTTCTCAATAATGGCTTTGTTGTTGTCTTCCTGACTGTTTTGACGCGCCTGGGTAGCAAAGCCCACCCCGTCTCCAAAATCCTTGAGTTGTCGGGCGCCTATATTAGACGTCATGATGATTAAGGTGTTTTTGAAATCCACTTTTCTGCCCAAGCCATCGGTCAATTGACCATCGTCCAGTACTTGGAGCAAAATATTATAAATATCCGGATGGGCTTTTTCGATTTCATCCAACAAAATAACACTATATGGCTTTCGTCTAACCCTTTCCGTTAACTGTCCGCCTTCTTCGTATCCAACATACCCAGGAGGGGCCCCAATCAAACGGCTGACAGTGAACTTTTCCATGTATTCACTCATGTCAATCCGAATGAGGGCTTCCTCACTGTCGAACATGTGTTTCGCCAAAGAACGTGCCAGTTCAGTTTTACCCACACCGGTAGGCCCCAGAAAAATAAACGTGCCAATGGGCTTTTTGGGATCCTTGAGTCCGATTCGATTGCGCTGAATGGCTTTCACCACTTTGGTAATGGCTTCCTGCTGTCCAATTACCGCGCCTTTCAAATCATCGGTCATCCTTCTAAGCTTTTCAGTTTCGGCTTGCACCATACGCTTAACAGGAATGCCTGTCATCATGGAAACCACTTCAGCAATGTCTTCTTCTTCAATTGGATACCTCTTGTGCTTGCTCTCTTCTTCCCAGTTGTTTTTCGCTTTCTCCAAATCCTCCTGCAATTTCTTTTCCGTATCCCTCAAAGCTGCAGCCTCTTCAAATTTCTGACTCTTCACCACCTGGTTCTTCTGAAGTTTGATGTCTTCAATTTTCTTTTCCAGTTCCACAATGGCTTCAGGAACATTGATGTTTTTGATGTGCTTTCGGGCACCCACTTCGTCCAAAACATCAATCGCTTTATCGGGCAGCAATTTGTCTGTCATGTACCGATCACTCATTTTCACGCAGGCCTCAATCGCCTCTTTGCTATAGGTTACATTGTGGTAATCTTCGTATTTGTTTTTGATGTTGGTCAGAATCTCAATCGCTTCTTCCACAGAGGGCTGTTCAACAATCACCTTCTGGAAACGCCTGTCGAGCGCCCCATCCTTTTCTATGTGCATTCTGTATTCATCCAAAGTGGAAGCACCAATGCATTGCAACTCTCCCCGAGCCAAAGCGGGCTTGAAAATATTGGAAGCATCCAGCGAACCACTTGCACCGCCTGCTCCAACAATGGTATGAATTTCATCAATGAACAAGATTACATCCCTGTTTTTCTCCAGCTCGTTCATGATGGCTTTCATTCGCTCTTCAAACTGGCCACGGTATTTGGTACCTGCCACCAATGCAGCAAGGTCCAAACTCACCACCCTTTTGTCGAACAACACCCTGGATACTTTTCTTTGAACAATCCTGAGCGCCAAGCCCTCCACAATGGCGGTTTTACCCACACCAGGTTCGCCAATTAAGATGGGGTTGTTTTTCTTTCTGCGGGATAAAATCTGGGACACCCTTTCAATTTCATTCTCTCTGCCCACAATCGGATCGAGGGAACCATTTTCAGCCAGACGGGTGATGTCTCTGCCAAAATTGTCGAGCACGGGTGTTTTGGTTTTAGAACCAGCGCCACCTCCCTTCGTAGATTTGGGCTGTTGTCCATATTGCTTTCTTTCTTCGTCAAATTCTTCTTCTTCATTGAATTCTGCTTTGGGCGGTTCGCTGGACACAAAATCCACTTCACTTTTGAAGGCATCATAATCCACTTCAAACTGATTGAGGATTTGAGTGGCGACGTTTTCTTTGTTTTTCAAAATGGAAAGCATCAGGTGTTCTGTTTCCACTTGTGAACTTTTCAATGCCTTGGCTTCCAGCACCGTGATGCGAATCACTTTTTCCGCCTGTTTGGTCAGCGGCAAAGAATTGATATTGGCTATGTTTTTCCCTGTTTTGTCTTTCACTGCCATTTCAATTTCCTTTCTAAGTTCAAACAAATCAATATTCAATGATTTCAGGATTTTTACGGCAGTATTTTCACCATCCCTGATGAGTCCTAACACCAAATGTTCTGTTCCGATGAAATCATTGCCCAACCGGAGGGCTTCCTCGCGGCTATAGGATATGATTTCCTTTACTTGGGTGGAAAAATTGTTGTCCATAATAGGTGTTTTACTTGTTACAATAATAACGAATATTTATGTTGATTCGGTATGCGGGTGTTTTAAATGTTGATATGTTGAAAAGTTAAACTATTTCAGCTTTCAACGCCTTCATCAATCACCTAATTAAATGTGAAAATCCCCCAAACCACCGTCAGTCAAATACCTGATTAACCGTCTGAAGAATTAAACTTTATTACTGAATTTTTTAATTTATTTTACAGCCGCTTTAATCCTGAAATATGAATGTCAAAATAGATACCAAAGAAAAATTCTCTGTTATTACGCCGCAGGAAACGAATATTTCTGCTAATATGTCAGTTGAGCTAATCAATTTGATCCATTCTTTTCAACAAAAGGAGGTTCCACACATCATTTTGAACCTGGGTCAGGTAGAAAGCATGGACGAAGAAACAAGGAGACAAATCGCTTTTGCTCAACATCAATTCTATGAAAACAATTGTTCTTTTGTCATCTGTGAGATGCGCGATTCGCTGGAAACGGCTCTGAACGACGATGAAGAGTCGGAGTTCATGAACGTTACCCCTACCGAAAGTGAAGCTTGGGACATTGTACAGATGGAAGAGATTGAAAGAGAGTTGCTCAATGATTTTGACAACCCATCCCATTAGAAACTTTTACGATCACCCAATCATATCATTTATCCTTGTTGTCGCTTACCATTTTAGGAAACAATTCTGCCTTGCCTGCTTTTGGCAGAAATCCAACCGCTCAATGGTTGCAGACGCCCCATGAAAGCCTATTGATTGATTGCGGAGAAGGCACCCAATCTCAACTGGCCAAGTATAAATTAAAACACGGCAAGCTTACCCATATTTTTATTTCTCATTTGCATGGCGACCATTATTTTGGATTGATTGGTTTGCTTACGAGTATGAGCTTGCTGAACAGATCCAAGCCCATTCATTTGTATGGACCAGCACCCCTGCAAGCCATCCTCCAAATCCAATTGGACGTAGCAGACACGACACTAAGTTATCCGCTCCATTTCCATGCACTCGAAACGGAAGGCATCATTGCCCAAACCCAAACCCTTGAAGTGTCTTGTTTCAAAGTGAATCATAGCATAGCCTGCTGGGGATTTATGTTCACTGAAAAGAAAAACAAACGAAGTATTGACGCAGCAAAAGCCAGGTCTTATGAAATTCCTGCAGCCTATTTTGAACAACTCCAGCAGGGAGAAGATTATGTAACCAAAAAAGGAACCGTCATTCCCAATGAAGCGGTTACCCTTCCCACGCCTCCTCCTAGGCGATATGCCTATTGCGCCGACACCCTATACCATGAGGGACTGATTGACATTGTCAAAGGAGTCGACTTATTGTATCACGAAACCACTTACCTGAAAGACCAGAAAGAAAAAGCTGCTATGCGGTTTCATTCCACTACCCTACAGGCTGCACAATTGGCAAAGTTGGCGGATGTGAAACAGCTCATGATTGGGCACTTTTCGGCCAAATACGAATCAACGGATTTGTTTTTGTTAGAAGCCAAAACGATTTTTGAAAACACGATTTTGGCAGCAGAGGGCAGCTGTTTCGGATTGTAAAATCCTTATCGTGCAAGGTAATCTTTCACTTTAACCTGCAGCGAATGGCTCAATGGCACCAATGGCAAGCGTAGCACATTTTCCATGATACCCATTTCTTTCAGAAACGCTTTGATGCCCGCAGGATTGTTTTCTTCAAACATGAGGGTATATGCATCCAGCAGCTGGTCATTCAGGCGTTTGGCTTTTACAAAATCATGAGCCAAACAATGCTGGATCATTTGTGAAAATTCAGCAGGAAAAGCATTAGCCGCCACACTGATGACGCCATCCATTCCGCATGCCATCTGTGCCAGGGCCAGGTTGTCGTCTCCACTCATAACCATAAAGCCTTCGGGCTTTTCTTTGAGAATCTCCATGCATTGAGACAAGTCGCCACTGGCTTCTTTGATGGCAATGATATTCGATACCTCACGGGCAAGGTTAATCGTAGTGTCAGCGGTCATATTCCTGCCCGTCCTGCCAGGAACATTATACAATATCACCGGCTTGGGCGAAGCAGCCGCCACCAACTTGTAGTGTTCATAAATGCCTTGTTGAGAGGGCTTGTTGTAGTATGGACTCGCACTCAACACGGCAGCAGCCTGTTCCAACGGAAAAGATTCCAGATCTTTCACCAAGGCTCGGGTGTCGTTTCCGCCCATTCCAATCACCACAGGCACCCGATTGTTCACGTGTTGATATGCAAATTGAATGATTTCCTTCTTCTCTTCTTTGCTGAGTACAGGGGTTTCTCCGGTGGTTCCCAATGCGACAATATAATTGACTCCTCCGTGAATGATGTGATCAATCAATTTGCCGAGCGCATGGAAATCGACTGCTTCTTTTTGGGTGAACGGAGTAACAATGGCAACGCCTGTTCCTTTTAACTGTTCCATGTACAAAATTTGATGTGAAGGTATAGCAAATCAAATAAAATACCGCTCAATTGGCGCCGCTTGCCCATTGAGAATTTTGTTTGTATGCAGGATTGTTGGCATAAATAAATACACAAGTGCCATTTTTGATGCTATCAATAATCGGTCTACAAAGGTTTTCGGGTATGGCAGGGCAACCCCAGCTTCTTCCCAAGTACCCACAGGAATTAATTTGACGGGCACTGACATAGGGTGCTCCATGCATGACAATGGATCGATCCAACGCTAGGTCGTTGATGCCCTTTTCGAGCCCAATCAATTGAAGCGAGTACCCATTTTTACCCAGGTAGGTATGCCCGGTTTGATAAAAACCCAAGCTGCTCTGCAGGCTTTCGGGCGTGTTTGAAAAATATTTGGCGTATAACAATCCGGAATGTTTTCCATGCGCTACATATGTGTGATACAATACTTGTTGATGCTTCAAATCAAGCACATATAAACGCTTCTGTGAAGATGGTTTTGTAAAATCAATCAGGGTAAGTATATGGCTTTCTGCAAACAGGCCTTTTGCTTGCAATTGCTGAAACCCATGCAAGGCAGCCTTGAACGCGGATAGATTCAATGATGGAATGGCCTGTTGGAATGTTTGACAGCGTGAATACTTGTCATCACAATGGCTGTTTGATCCCGCAGATTTACTGTATGAAACAACGGCTACCCTAGGGTATAAAGCATACCATGGCAAAAGGGCTATCAATGATAACAAGAAAAAAAGAAAATATTTTTTGGGTGTTCGAGACTGCATCATCCAATTGATTGAAAATAAAAAAGGTTATGCAGTTGGCTTGGTGAGTATCCCGTTGTGATAAACAGGCAGGACAAAAATAAAAACTTATTGAAGGATGAAGCAGCGCGTGATGTTAAGTTTTATGCAATAATAAACCCCTGCAAACATCAGGGGTTTATTGAATATGCTTTTCTCAGTGTGTCAAGCAGTCACATAGTAAGATAAAAAACACTATTTAACCAGATAATCAATTTTCATGGTGATGGAAGCGGTTTTTAATTTGCTGGTCGTGTTGAACACCCCGCCATAGCTGTAGTCTTCGTTGGCATTTTTGCCCGTGATTTGAAATACACCCATCGTGGCTTTTTTGATTCCACCCAACGAGCCTCCGCTGTTTTTGGCAATGGTTTCGGCACGTGTCCTCGAATCGCTGCTGGCTTGGGCCAATAAATCAATTTTAAGGGTATTGAGTTGTGTATAATAATATTCGGGCGGGTTGGAAGTCAGCTCTATGCCTTGTTCCAATAACTCTGTGATTTCCCGTGATAATTTTTCTACCCTGTCAATGTCTTTGGATTCCACCCGCACATTCCCTGCCAGGGTGTAGCCGCTGAAATCTGCACTGATCTCATTGCCACGCTCATCATACTTTCGTTGATAGTTTTTTGAAATATTCACCGAAGAAAAAACAATGTTGCTGTCGGGTATGCCCTTGGAATTCAGATAGGCCTTGATGGCGCGTTCGTCATTTTTGAGGGAGGCATAGGCAGATTTCAATTCGAATCCGTTTCGATTGAACGCCCCATTCCAAACAATCAGGTCGCTGGTGAAATCCTTTTCAGCCAATCCGGTTACAGAGATGATTTCTGCCGATTTGAATTTGTAATTGTACGCATTGCCCATGATTAGGAAGCCAAGCAATATGGCCACGGCGATTACAATGGAACCCAAGTGTGTTTTCATGTGTTGGTATTTAATTGTTCTGCTAAATATAAAACATATTTGAATCCTCCTTCCGATGAGCGGTCAAGGATTTGTTAATTAAAATCCAATTCAAATGAAACATAGTTCGTATTTTAACTGCTTAATCTCAAGCAATGATTGGTATTTTTCTCAATCCTCGTTCCGGCAAAGGCGCCAGCAAACTCATCGCGGAAACCATCCAGACCCGACTGCAAGCCATTAACCGTCCCTACCAGTTGTATACAACGCACTGGCCGGCACAACTGGATGCATTGGCGGAAGCCTGGATTATTGGCGGCGATGGTACCATCAACTATTTCATCAATCAGTACCCCTCCATACACATTCCGTTGGTATTGTTCAAGGGCGGTACCGGAAATGATTTTGCCTGGAAACTGTATGGAAACATTTCGGTAGAAGAACAACTGAACCTGGTATTGAGCACAACCCCCAAACCCGTAGATGCAGGCATCTGCAATGGGAAAATGTTTGTCAACTCCATCGGCATTGGCTTTGACGGAGACGTGCTGAAGTCTATGGGAATGATACGATGGCTGGGTGGGCATTTGGGCTACATGGGTGTCGTGATTCGAAAAATCTTTAGTTACCAAGAAGTTGATTTTGCCATTCAAGCAAATGGAGAACGCCTCAATGATCGATATTTACTGGTGAATGTGGCCAATGCTCCCAGAACAGGTGGCGGGTTTATGATTTCCCCCAAGGCAGAAGTAAACGATGGCCAGTTAAATATGATGCTCTGCCCAGCCAGGTCGGTTTTGCAAAGACTGCGCTATTTGCCTGTGATTGAAAAAGGGAAACACCTGCAACTGCCTTTTATTACCCATCAAGAGATCACCCAAATATCCATTGAAACCCAACAAGAAATTCATGGGCAGATGGATGGGGAATTGATACAGGGAAAGCGATTTGACATTAGGATGTTGAAAGCGCAATTGCAATTCAAATATTAGAAAACAAAAAGGCCTCGTAAATTTATGATTTACAAGGCCTTGTCGATTTATTTGCGGACCGGACGGGACTCGAACCCGCGACCTCTGCCGTGACAGGGCAGCATTCTAACCAACTGAACTACCGATCCTTCTTCGAAACCAGGCCTAGGATAGGCCCAATTCCTGATTTTTGGAGGGCAAAGATAAGGACTTTTATTTGTGTAAAACAAAAGTTTTATAAAAACTCGGTATAGAGTATTTTTACAACCTGCATAATATCAAATTGTTAACGAATCATCTTAATGAATATATATGCCACAATTAAAAGACAGGCAGTTTTTGGATTTTGAGAAGCCTATCAAGGATTTGTACGACCAAATCGAGCAGCTCAAGGTTTCTCAAGAAAAGACCAAAACGGATATGAGCAGCGCCATCGCTGCATTGGAAGCGAAAATTGTAGAAACTAAGCGCTCCATGACCGATTCTTTGACACCCTGGCACCGGGTACAGCTGAGCCGCCATCCGGACAGGCCCTATACCCTCAAGTATATTGAAAAGATGTGCACTGACTTTGTAGAGCTCCATGGTGACAGAAATGTAAAAGACGACAAAGCCATGGTGGGTGGTTTTGCCAAATTGGGTGATAAAACCGTAATGATCATTGGCCAGCAAAAAGGTAACAATACCAAAACACGTCAATTGAGAAATTTCGGCATGGCCAACCCAGAAGGATACAGAAAAGCGTTGCGCCTGATGAAACTGGCCGAAAAATTCAACAAGCCCATCATTACTTTGATTGACACACCGGGCGCTTACCCAGGATTGGAAGCTGAAGAACGCGGCCAGGGAGAAGCCATTGCCCGCAACATTTATGAAATGATCGGACTCAAAGTGCCGGTTATCTGCGTAATCATTGGCGAAGGCGCCAGTGGCGGGGCTTTGGGCATTGGTGTGGGCGACAAAGTGGTGATGATGGAAAATACCTGGTATACCGTTATCTCACCTGAAAGTTGCAGCAGTATTTTATGGCGCAGCTGGGATAAGAAAGAAGTGGCGGCTGAACAACTAAAACTAACCGGAACGGATATGCTCAATTTTGGGTTGGTGGACAGCGTGATTCCAGAACCCCTGGGCGGCGCCCATTGGGATTATGATGAGGCTGCTGCGTTGTTGAAAAACTACCTGCTTCCAACCATAGACGCCCTGGAGAAAATTCCGGCTCAGGAAAGAATTGACCAAAGAATTCAAAAATTCGGAAATATGGGCTTCTGGGAAGAAACCCCCGTCGACAACGGCGTTTCCAATCAATCTTAATGCACCAGCACAACAGCGATAAATATTCCACATGCTAAAAATTGCCTTATTCGGCGCAGGACACTTAGGAAAATTCCATTTAAACAATTGGC
>CAZCCN010000005.1:0-5652 GCA_964497085.1 uncultured Ferruginibacter sp. | reverse complement strand
GAGATAGCAGGTGTCAGCATCGTAGGGTTTTTTGACCCAAATGATCAGAATGCCCAGCAAGTTGCTGAAAAATATGGCATCAAACGGTATGCCGACCCTGCTGCATTGATGGATGACTGTGATGCAGTAGATATTGTAGCCCCCACCATTCACCATTTCAGCCTGTGTGACATGGCGCTTAGAAAGGGAAAACATGTGTTTGTAGAGAAGCCGCTTGCCAATACCATGGAAGAGGCCCGCACACTGGTCAAACTTGCCAAAGAATCCAATCTGCAATTTCAAGTAGGGCATGTAGAACGGTTCAACCCTGCCTTTTTGGCCCTGAAAAATGATGACTTGCAGCCGATGTTTATTGAAGTACACAGACTGGCCCAGTTCAATCCTCGTGGAACAGATGTGAGTGTCATCCTTGATTTGATGATCCATGACATTGACATCATCTTACACCTGGTGAAAAGCAATGTAAGTCATATCTCAGCCAATGGTGTAGCCGTCATGAGTGACACGCCCGACATTGCCAACGTGCGCATTGAATTTGACAATGGTTGTGTAGCCAACCTGACCAGCAGCAGAATCTCCATCAAAAAAATGAGGAAGATGCGCTTGTTTCAAAAAGACGCCTACATCGGTATTGATTTTTTAGAGAAGAAAACGGAAGTCATTAAGCTGAACCAGCCGGGCGATAAAAATGTTTTCACCTTTGACATTGATACACAGCACGGCAAGAAAACCATTGCCATAGCCAATCCGCCCATAGAAGACGGCAATGCCATCAAAATGGAGCTGGAAGCGTTTAAGGAATCCATTCTTACCAATTCGGAAACCGCTGTGACCATTCAGGACGGTTTCAGTGCCATGGAAGTAGCCCATCAGATTCTGGAAAAAATCAATGATCGGCAACACTAATGCCATTCTAAAATCTTCTACACCTTTTGAAACAGCCTCGCATCCATATTAGCTGGTACATTTTTGCAGATGCGTTGGTGTGTTTGTTTACCTGGGCTTGTTTTTACTTCCTGCGGACCAAAATTTATGATTACCCTTTTACCATGCCTCCTGGATTTTACTCGGGGATGTTATTGTATGTGGCGGGTTGGTTGAGCTTGCATTTCTTAAGCGGTGCATATGCCTCCTTATACCAGCGATCCAGGCTCACTGAACTTGCCCGAACCTTCTTTGTCAGTTTGGTGGGCTGCCTGGTATTGTTGTTTTTCTTTATTCTCAAAAATCCGCAAACCCACAATCAATTTTATTACCTGGAATTTTTCAGCTTGCTGGTTCCTGTGTTCGTGTCTACTTTCGCCATTCGATTGATCTTTTTAAGCATCGCCAAAAAACAGCTGATTCATCGGGAAGTATATTTCAACGCTTTGCTGATTGGCAATGCAACCAAAATAAAAACCTTTTACGAGCAATTCAGGACAGCCAAGGATACGGCAGGAGTGGTATTGTCCGCATTGATCACCACCGATGGTGCAGTGATTTCAGCATTTCCTGACTCCATTTCTCAATACCAGCAGATTGATGTATTGACGCAGGTGATTGAAGAAAAGCAAATTGAAGAAGTTATCATAGCCGTGGACAAAGAAGACAGGGCATTGCTGGCAAATATTTTACAAGTACTCAGCGACAAAGAAGTGGATGTGAAAATCACCGCCGACATGGTAGACATCATCAGTGGCGCCCTGCAAACCAACAATGTGATGGGTGTTCCCCTCATTGACATTCATTCGGGTCAATTGCCCTTGTGGCAACAAAACATCAAAAGGGCAACCGATTTGCTGCTAAGCCTGTTGCTACTTTGTCTGCTCTCCCCTATCATTCTTTTCGCCATGATTCGGGTGTTGATTTCCTCCAAAGGACCTGTTTTCTTCACTCAAGAAAGAATTGGATACAAAGGCAAACCCTTTCGCATGTATAAGTTCAGGTCGATGTTTGCAGATGCAGAGAAGAACGGCCCCATGTTGAGCAGCACCGATGATCCGCGCATCACCCGCTGGGGCAAAACCATGCGCAAATGGAGACTGGATGAAATTCCTCAGCTGTGGAATGTCATCAAAGGGGAAATGAGTTTGGTGGGCCCTCGCCCTGAAAGAAAATATTACATCGACCAGATAGTGGCCAAGCACCCCGAATTTAGATACATTTTCAAAACCAAACCAGGCATCACCAGCTGGGGAATGGTGAATTTTGGCTACGCTTCCTCCGTAGAGGAAATGATTCAGCGAATGCCCTATGATTTACTTTATGTAGAAAACGTTTCATTGGGCCTGGACTTTAAAATACTGATCTATACCATTCAGATCATTGTCGCTGGCAAGGGTAAATAATTCGCCTGTTTCAAAAAGAGATATTCGTACTTTTGAACAAAGCCATTCACTTTGAAAAATACCCTCTTGATAGCCTTCTTTTGTTGCTGCTTTGGGGCAGGCTTTTCTCAGCGTCCTTCCTATTGGCAACAATCGCTCGACTACCACATAGAGGTATCGCTCAATGATTCCGCCAAAACACTGGACGGCTTTTTGAACCTCGCTTATACCAATCAATCGCCGGATACCCTAACCTATATCTGGTTTCATATCTGGCCAAACGCTTATAAAAACGATCGAACGGCTTTCAGCGATCAATTGCTTCAAAATGGCAGAACCGATTTTTACTTTGCAACCGACGCACAAAAAGGATACCTGAACCGGTTGCAGTTTACGGTGAATGCAGTCAAAGCCAATGTCATCGATCATCCGCAACACCAAGACATCATTCAATTGTTGTTGCCAACACCGTTGCTGCCGGGTCAAACGGCTACGATTCAAACACCTTTTCATGTAAAACTTCCCTATAATTTTTCAAGGGGTGGATACATCAATCAATCGTTTCAACTCACACAATGGTATCCCAAGCCTGCTGTTTATGATGTTGTAGGCTGGCATGCAATGCCTTATCTGGACCAAGGAGAATTTTACAGTGAATATGGCGACTATACAGTTACCATTAAGGTGCCAAGCCCTTACATCGTAGCATCTACTGGAAACAAACAAGCTGAATCGATTGTGAATGGGATCAAAACAATTCAATACGTTCAAAAAAATGTACACGACTTTGCCTGGTTTGCAGACAAGAATTTTGTGGTGTTGACCGATAGCATGGATTTGGGACAAGGGCAGGTTACGCTGCAGGTATACCATTATCCATCCAAAAAAGACGAATGGAAAAACAGCCTCGCCTACCTGAAGAGCGCCTTGAAGGCTAAAAGTGAATGGCTGGGCACCTACCCCTATTCAACGGCAACGGTTGTAGAAAGACCTGATGAAACCGGAGGTGGTATGGAATATCCTACCATTACCCTGATCAGCTCTCCGCACAATGAAAAAGAATTGGATGCATTGATTCATCATGAAATTGGACACAATTGGTTTTACGGAATACTGGGCAGCAATGAAAGGACGTATCCATGGATGGACGAAGGAATGAATACTTATTATGACAACCGATATGAAAAATTGATTGATTCCAAGACCCCAAAAAAACAAAATTTTTGGAGCAGGCGAATGCCCGCTCAACAGACAAATGCTTTACTAGACGCAGTCTTCCGTTCGCAAACAGACCAGCCCATCAACCTTGAATCTTCAGTTTTTTCAGCCATGAATTATGGGCTAATGTCTTATTATAAAACAGCTCAATGGATGCAGCTGCTAGAACAACAATTGGGAACTGCCAGATTCGATAGCGCGATGCAAGCATACTATCGATTGTGGACATTCAAGCATCCAGCCCCATCTGATTTTAAAAATATTTTAGAATCCGCTGGCTTGTCAAAAGTCGACAGCTTGTTTGCATTGTTGAATGCCAAAGGCAGTATCCTGCCTACTCAAAAAAGATCATGGAAGCCTGTCTTTCTTTTCAGCGCCCACCAAACCAATCGTTATCATTATTTGGGAATTGCTCCGTCCATGGGATACAATTTATATGATCAATGGATGACAGGTATTACATGGCACAATTACTCATTTCCGTCAGATCGTTTTCAATTTGTGTTGACCCCGCTATATGCCACCGGCAGCAAACAATTGAATGGGGCCGCCCATGTTTCATTTCGGATGTATCCCGGAGTAGACGGACAAAGAATTGTGCCCGCTATTTCCTACATGCATTTTACGGGGGGACAGTTTACCGATTCTACCGGCAAAAGAAACCAGCTGCCCTTCACCAAAATAACCCCTTCGATTACCTATCGTTTGGGAAATAAGAATCCCAAAAGCACTCAATCTACTTTGATTCGGTGGAAGACCAGTATCATTCAAGAAACGACTGTTTCATTCAGCCGCGATACAATCCTTCAAACCAACTTGATTCAATATCCCAAAAAACAAAGAATCCTTCACCAGCTGCAATTGGCCCTAGAAGACTTTCGGGTATTGTATCCCTGGTCCGCAGTCTTCCAAGCTGACAAAGGGAAAAATTTTGCCAGGATTCAATTCACCGGAAATTATTTCTTCAATTACCCTTCACAGGGCGGCTTGTCCATGCGGGTGTTTGCAGGAAAATTCTTTTACACAGGTACCAAAAATTATTTGACCGAATACCAAACAGATGCTTATCACCTGAATATGTCTGGCCCGAAAGGGTATGAGGATTATTCCTACAGCAACTATTTTGTGGGCAGAAGTGAATACGACGGATTCGCCAACCAGCAAATCATGATCCGAGACGGCGGTTTCAAAGTGCGGACGGATTTATTGAGTCAGAAAATTGGCAAAACGGATAACTGGCTGGCCGCCCTCAATTTGACCAGCACGATCCCTGCTGCTGTGAATCCATTGTCTATTTTGCCAGTTAAACTCCCCTTGCGAGTCTTCTTTGATATCGGCACCTATGCAGAGGCATGGAAACAGAATGCTTCAACTGGAAAGTTCTTGTATGACGGGGGCATTCAACTATCACTGTTCAAGAACATCGTCAATATATACTGTCCTTTGATTTATAGCAAAGTATATAAAGACTATTTCAAATCCACCATTTCTGAAAAAAGATTCATTAAAAACATATCATTTAGTATAGACCTGCAAAACATTCGAATGCAAAAGATTTTGCCGGGAATCCCTTTGAATTAATGAAGCCTATTTATACACCATACGAGCAGATTGACAGAATGAAATGGGACCATTGCATTGCCCATGCACACAATGGCCTTGTCTACGCCGAATCAGTCTTTCTGGACTCGATGGCAGGGCATTGGGATGCGCTGATCTTGGGTGATTATGAAGCCGTGATGCCCATTACCTGGAGAAAGAAATATGGCATTGCCTATATGTATCAGCCTGCCTTTGTACAGCAGGGAGGCATTTTTAGCCCTGTTTCCTTATCAGAGAGCATCATCCATTTGTTTCTGTCTGCCTTATTGGAACAGTTTTCTTTTGCCGAAATAGCGCTTAATTTTGGAAATACGACAGAAAGCAATCTGCCTTTTAGCATTCGAAAAAGAAACAACTATATTCTTTCGCTGGAAAATGATTACATGTCCATTCAGGCTCAATTTCATCCATCCGTCAAAAGAAAATTAAAAAACCTTGTCAACCTTCCATTGAGGTATCAATCTTCCGACCATTATCTTCAAGCCATTGAGTTGTTTCAAAAGCTTTATGGAAAGAAAATCAA
>CAZCCN010000004.1:31031-32961 GCA_964497085.1 uncultured Ferruginibacter sp. | reverse complement strand
ACGAGGACATTTCATTTGAAAAAGACTGATAAAATAATTGGGCGTCTTCTTTTTGCTTGGTTCCATAGCATGCAAATGTATCAATTGTCTTGTAAATCTATCTAACCGGTCATCCAGGGGAATCCCTGCTATTTTTTTCGTTCTCCAATTTGCTGACGCCACATGGCGTAATACAATCCTTTCTCAACCAATAATGAATCATGCGTACCCGTGTCCACCACATCCCCTTTCTCGAGTACATAGATTCGATCGGCATGCATAATGGTACTTAGGCGATGGGCGATCAAGATGGAGATTTGTTCTTTCAGGGCTGAAATGTCTTTGATGGTATGGGTGATCTCTTCTTCTGTCAGTGAATCAAGCGCAGAAGTGGCTTCATCAAAAATGAGCAATTTCGGTTTTCGGAGCAACGCCCTTGCAATAGAGATTCTTTGCTTTTCCCCGCCACTTAATTTGAGTCCGCCTTCGCCAATCATGGTGTCAATGCCTTTTTCAGCCCTTGCCAGCAATCCGCTGCAAGAGGCTTTCTGGAGGGCGTCATGAATATCTTGTTCCGTGGCAGCAGGATTGACAAACAACAGGTTTTCCTTGATGGTGCCGCTAAACAAATTGGTGTCTTGGGTTACAAAGCCAATTTGATTTCTTAAGTCGTCGAACCGAATGGCGGTTTCATCCAGTCCATTGTATAAAATCGTACCTTCTTGAGGGCGATACAGTCCTACCAACAGTTTCATCAGGGTTGACTTGCCGCTACCGCTGGGCCCTACAAAAGCAATCGTCTCGCCACTATGTACTTCAAAGTTGATGGAGTCAATGGCTTTGTGTGTAGCGGTCTGGTGTTGGAACGAAACATTTTTAAAAGACAGGGTTTGAATGGAGCCCAAGCTGGTCGGATTCGTGGGTTCCGCTTCGGGCAACTTCTGCATCAATTTGTGAAAATTGTTCAAAGAAGCTTCCGCTTCTCTGTACGAAAGCAAAATGTTTCCGATTTCCTGTAACGGTCCAAAAACAAAGAAAGAAAAAATTTGCATCGTGACCAGTTGCCCTGCGTCCATCTCGTTCCTGAAAATCAACCACATCAGGATAAATAAAATGACCTGACGCAAGGAATTCACCAGGGTGCCCTGCACAAAACTGATGCTTCTAATGCGTTTTACTTTTTTTAATTCCAAACCAAGAATTTTATAGGTATTCTTATTCAATCTTGAAACTTCTTGCGTTGTCAATCCAAGGCTTTTGACCAATTCAATGTTTCTGAGGGATTCGGTTGTAGAACCGGCCAGGGCAGTGGTTTCGGCCACAATATTTTTTTGAATCAGTTTGATTTTTTTACTCAACCGGTTGGTGATCATGGTTAAAATACCAATCCCCACCAGGTAAGCGATGGGGATGCGCCAATTGATAAAGAGGGCTGCATAGACAAACACAAAAATCACGCCGATGATAATCCCGAATAAGATGTTGATGAAATTGATCATGAACTTTTCTACATCGGATCGTACTTTGGTCAGTACAGACAGGGTTTCGCCACTTCGTTGGTCTTCAAACTCTTGATAGGGGAGCTTCATCGCATGTTGGAGACCATCGGTGAACACTTTTGCACCAAACTTTTGAATGATGAGGTTTAGAAAATAATCCTGAAAGGCTTTCGCAATCCGGCTGACCATGGCCACAGAAATCGAAAACAGCAAAATATAGAACACCCCCAATTGCAAATAGGGAGCTCCTTTTCTAAGGGCGTGTTGGTAATCCCAAAAAAATTTATTTGCATCAAAAGCGTTGTTGTTGGCTTGAAAATCACCGGCAAGATTCACCAGTTTTCCCAACAGAATGGGATCTACCAGTGAAAATCCAATATTGATACCAGCCATTAACAACGTAAATACCACCAACCACTTGTGTGGCTTCAAATAGTGAAATAATATTTTCA
>CAZCCN010000004.1:29655-31021 GCA_964497085.1 uncultured Ferruginibacter sp. | reverse complement strand
CTGCAAGTTCGGATAAAAACCTGTAAAATCAGTATCGGCATGTTGATGACGGACATCATTTAGGCACCCCATCCTTGCCGGTCCAGGCTCCTGTATTGAATGGCTTCTGCTACATGTTCAGTTTGGATCTCTTTACTCATTGCCAGATCGGCAATCGTTCGGCTAACCTTTAGAATACGATCGTAAGCCCTTGCTGACAGGTTCAGCTTCTCCATCGCTGCTTGCAACAATTGTCTGCCGGCAGCATCGATGACACAAATTTGTTTCAGCATCCGACTGCTCATTTGTGCATTCGCATAGATGGATTCATATTGAGCATAGCGTCCTGCCTGAATGCTTCTGGCATTCATGACTCGTTGGCGGATGCTTGCACTGTTTTCGGAAGGCTGAGCAGAAGACAATTCATTGAAGACGACCGGTGTGACTTCCACATGCAAATCAATCCTATCCAACAGCGGTCCCGAAACCTTGTTGAGGTATTTTTGTACCGTGCCCGGCGGGCAAGAACATTCTTTCTCTGGATGATTGAAAAATCCACAAGGGCAAGGGTTCATGCTGGCGATTAACATAAAACTGGCTGGAAAATCCAAAGCTATTTTGGCCCGGGAGATGGTCACCTTTCTTTCTTCCATGGGCTGTCGCATCACTTCCAGTACGGTCCGTTTGAATTCGGGCAATTCATCCAAAAACAAGACGCCGTTGTGTGCCAGGGATATTTCTCCCGGTTGCGGAAAACCGCCACCGCCCACCAATGCCACATCTGAAACAGTATGGTGTGGGTTTCTAAACGGCCTTTTGTTAACCAGGGTAGCATGTTCGGGTAATTTTCCGGCAACGCTGTGAATCTTGGTTGTTTCCAATGCTTCGGACAATGTCAAAGGCGGGAGAATTGTGGGAAGTCTTTTGGCCAACATCGTCTTGCCTGCACCGGGAGGTCCAATCAGGATGGCGTTATGTCCACCTGCGGCAGCAATCTCCAAGGCCCGTTTGATATGGAGTTGTCCTTTTACTTCAGCAAAATCGATGTCGTCATTCTTTTGTGCGAGGTAAAATTCTTTTTCAGTGTCTACCACAGTCGGTTCAATGGTATGGGTCTGTTCCAAAAATGCAATCACTTCTTTCAAATCACGGACACCATACACATTTAATCCTTCGACCATGGCAGCCTCTTTTGCATTGGCCGAAGGAACAATCAATCCTTCAAATCCCTCTTTTTTTGCCTGAATGGCAATGGGCAGTGCGCCCCGGATGGGTTGTACCTTTCCATCCAAACCCAATTCGCCCATCATGACATACTGTGCTATTTTTTCCGGATGATTGATTTGTCCGCTCGCTGCCAGTGTACCAATGGCAATGGGGAGGTCGA
>CAZCCN010000004.1:27444-29645 GCA_964497085.1 uncultured Ferruginibacter sp. | reverse complement strand
TGATGTCTGCGGGTGCCAGGTTCACCACCAGCTTGGTCCGAGGCATGTGGTATTTATTGGCCTTGATGGCACTTTCAATCCGTTGGAGGCTTTCTTTGATTGCATTGTCGGGCAGGCCAACGATAAAATAATGTTTTCCCTGATTGTTGACATCCACTTCTACCGAAATGGTGAGGGCGTCCACACCGAACACCGCACTGCCAAATGTTTTTACGAGCATGCGTAAAAATCAAAAGAATCAATGATGAAAAGCCGGAGCTTGTCTCCTGTATAAAGAAGAATTTACTGCGTACCGAAAGAGAAATTAACTTTGAATATCTTTCAGCATGTCCACAACGCCCTCTTTTTTCAAAATCATGTAGCCAAACCGATCATGGCTGATGCCTTCTTTTAACTGATAGCTGAAAGTCAGTTGTTCGCCCTCCACTTTTGTTTCAAAATACCTGCAGATAAGGTGGGGATGAACCTGGAGTCCTTCTCCAATTTCATATAAATGGGTAGACAATATAAAAGCAGCATTGCGCAATTTTAAAAACCCTTCAATCACGAGCGTACTGCATTTCATGGCATCCTGGATATTGGTGCCTTTAAACAATTCGTCAATCAGAATCAGCCATTTTTTTCCATTCGTCACTTTTTGTATTGTTGATTTGATGCGTTGTACTTCATTGAAAAAATAACTTTCTCCCTTCAAGATATTGTCTGTGATGTTGATATTGCTCAACAAGCCATCGAAATAACAAAGGCGCATACTGCCTGCCGGTACGGCCATACCAGTGTGGGCTAAAAAAACGGCCGCCCCCACCGATTTGATAAAAGTACTTTTTCCGGCCATGTTGGCTCCTGTCAAAAAAAGAAAATGTTGTTGAGGATTGAGCGCAATGTCGTAGGCAACGGGGTTGTCCAATAAAAGATGTCTCAGGTCTGTAGCTTCAAGGATCGGTTCATCTGTTCGGATAAATGTAGGAAACTGCAAGTGTAAATGGCGAACCGCCATCGCCATCGCATACCACGCATCGATCCTGGCATGTATCTGCAACAATCTGTTGATGCTGTGTTTGCACTGTGTCCGCAATAGGTAACCCAATTGCAAATAGGCTGTTGATGAAAATTGATTGGAAGCATTGGAGCGAGTGGTCAAGTTCAGCACGGAAGCCGGGAGCAGGGCTTTGATTTCTTCCAGCAAAGTTTTCAATGGAGTGGGCGTCTCTTCATTCAATAGCAAGTGAACCAATTGATGGTTGCCTCTGATAAAATCCACCAGATGGATCACCGAATAGCGGACCAGTAAATAGTCAGATGGGTGCAACAGCCGATACAGCGCTGCATGCAAAGCGTTGACACGGGGCGGAATGGGATCTATTGCTGTTTCGTAAAAGCGCTCCACCACCTTGATGGTGCCATTGCTGATGCAATCTGGCCATCGAACGATGTGCCGCCCAACATATTGAATCGTTTGTTGAACTGCTTCGATTTGGTCGATGTTGGGTAACGGGGTTTGCAGGTCATGGCGTAATTGGTCTCTCCCATTGCTGGTGAGGGAGTTGTCCATGGCATGCAGGAGAGAGAATGATTCCTCTTGTGTGCAGATGCCCAGGTCTTCCAAAGTGGTTTTGTCAATGTCCATATTGTCTACTCTCTGTTAAAAGAAAGTCGTTTTCCTTTATAAGAGTCATTCACGACCTGATTTGCATACACAATATTTCCATTTACCATGGTCTGTTCAATGGATGCGGGAAAGGTAAAATCGAGCAGGGGGCTCCAGCCGCATTTGTACAGAATGTTGTCTTGGGTAACGGTGTAAGGCTTGTGGGTGTCTACCATCACCAAATCCGCAAAATATCCTTCTCTGATGTAGCCTCTTTCTTTGATTTGAAAGCAATCTGCCACCGCATGGCTCATTTTCTGTGCAATTTTTTCAAGCGACAATGCGCCCAGTTGATGATAATGCAACATGAGTAGTAAAGGATGCTGCACCAGTGGCAATCCGGCATGCGCGTGTTTGTAGGGACCTTCTTTTTCGCTCAGCAAATGCGGGGCATGGTCGGTGGCAATGATGTCCAACCGGTCATCCAGCAGGGCTTCCCACAAGGCTTTTTTATGGTGTGGCGCTTTGATGGCAGGATTGCACTTGATCTGATAGCCGAGTCTGTCATAATCATCAGCGGTAAAATGCAAATGATGTACACATACTTCTGCGG
>CAZCCN010000004.1:9260-27434 GCA_964497085.1 uncultured Ferruginibacter sp. | reverse complement strand
GATTCTTTTTTCGGACAATGGCATCATGTTTCCAAATAGTTGCAATTCCTTTTCGGTGCTGATGTGCAGGATGTGCAGCCGTGTATTGTATTGTTTAGCGAGTTGAATGGCACGCAAGGAAGAAGCGTAACAAGCGTCTTCGTCCCGAATGAGGGGATGATCAGCAGGTTTCAATGGCTGATGAATTGAACGGATTTTTTCATCATTGCGACGGACAATATTTTCGTCTTCGCAATGGGTAGCAATCAGCAATTCACTTTCGCTAAAAATTCGATCCAGGGTGTTGTAATTGTCCACCAGCATATTGCCGGTGCTGCTTCCCATGAAAATCTTCACGCCGCAAATGTCCTTTTTGTGTCGGTTTACTTTCAATACTTCTTCGGCATTGGTATTGCTCACGCCCATAAAAAAAGAGTGGTTGGCAACAGAAGTGTTGGCGGCGATGGTGTATTTGTCTTCCAGTAAATCGAGTGTCAATGCGTTTGGAATGGTGTTGGGCATTTCCATAAAACTCGTAACACCTCCGGCCACTGCGGCTTTGCTTTCAGTGTGTATGTTTGCTTTATGGGTTAGACCCGGTTCCCTGAAGTGCACCTGATCATCTATGACGCCCGGAAAAAGATGTTTCCCCGTACCATCGATTTCATTCACAATGCCTTTTGCGGAGATTTGACCATCTATTCTCTCGATTCTGTCACCTTCTACAAGTACATCTAGTATTTTGGTGACACCTTCATTTACAACAGAAATATTTTTAAACAGGTATTTTTGCATATCTTGAAAATAAAGAATGTAAAGAATAATACATATGCAAATTATCAAAAGCTTCCTCAAATTGGTCATTTTTCTTTTGCCTGTTTCTGTCAAGGCGCAGTCCACCTACTTGCTCCAGGGGGCCAAGGAATTACATGTGATGGATCGATTGGAAATCAGGCACCAATCTTCTACAGGGCTTTTGTTTACCGGTATCAAACCTTATAGCCGGAAACAGTTGGTTCAATCGGCTATGTATTTGGACAGTCTTCGGCAGTCAGCAGCCCTTTCGCCAGCAGATGCCTACAATCTCAATAGTTTGTATATAAACAATATGGAGTGGTTGCCCGCCGTCCCTGCCCAATATTTGAGTAAAAAACCATTTCTTCGAACCTTCTTTCAATCACCTGCCGATTTTTATCAAGTCAACAACAAAGATTTTTTTCTGTCAGTCAATCCGGTATTGCAAATAAAAATGGGTAAAGAATCCGGAAGTGATCAAACCTTGTTTTTGAACGCTAGGGGTGTGACCATTCGTGGCCGCATTGCCAATAAAATCGGGTTTGCCACCACACTCACCGACAACCAGGAAAGAGGGCCGCTGTTTTATCAGCAGGAAGTGCAACAATTGCGAGCGGTTCCCGGCAATGGATTTTACAAAGTGTATAAAAACGACCCCACTGCACAAGATTATTTTGACGCCAGGGGCTATTTAACTTTTAATGCTGCCAAGTCCATCGATATACAATTTGGGTATGACAAAAATTTTATTGGCAATGGTTATCGCAGTTTGTTTCTAAGCGATTGGGGCAACAGTTATTTGTTTGCCAAAATCAATACACGCATCTGGAAACTCAACTACCAGAATCTGTATATGGAACTCATGCCACAATTCACCAAGCGTGGCGATTCTTTGTTGCCTCGCAAATATGCAGCCATGCATCATTTGAGCATGAATGTGACCAAGTGGTTGAATATTGGATTGTTTGAAGGAGTCATCTTTGGCAGAAAAGACCATTTTGATTTTCAATACCTGAATCCGATTATTTTTTACCGGCACATCGAGGGTACGGTGGGTAGTCCGGACAATGCAGTGGCCGGTATTGATTTCAAAGCCAACGCCCTCCACCGAATTCAGGTGTACGGACAGTTGTTGCTGGATGAATTTATCATATCAAAAATTCGTCGCCAGCCCACCAGCTGGGTGAATAAATTTGGCATTCAGTTGGGTGGAAAGTACATTGACGCGTTTGGTATTAAAAACCTGGATCTGCAAGGCGAAATCAATCGGGTGAGGCCCTTTACGTATTCGCACAACGATACCATCAGCAACTACACCCACTACAACCAGCCATTGGCCCATCCGCTTGGCGCCAATTTTCAGGAATGCATTGCCATTGTTCGTTACCAGCCATTCCCCAGATGGAATATCCTTGCCAGCACACAATATTATATCCAGGGTTTGGATACAGCAAATGCCAATTTTGGAGGAAATATTTTTAAAAGCTATGTAAGCAGGCTTACTGATGAGGGCTACAAGATAGGCAGTGGAAACAAAGCCACTTGTTTGAATACGGTGCTGGGTATCTCTTATGAGTGGAAACAAAACTTATTTTTGGAAGCGGGGATTCAAAGACGGAGTTATCACCTGGCTTCAACAGCTGCCACCAGCAACACCACGATGATGAACCTGGGTATCCGATGGAATGTCAATAAGCGCGTCTACGATTTTTAGGCTTACTCAATAATGATTGAAAACGTGATGGTCCTGGATTTGATCTGGTCTATCACATTGGAGAATTTGAGATTCTCATCCCTGCTGTGTACATTCTTGAAACCCCAGCCAAACTTTACTTCGGGCGTGAGCACAAAAACGGGAAAGTAAAAGTGAAAGCCGATACCGGCTTCCACGCCATAATCGAATTTGGACAGTTTGATCAGTTGTTCTGCATTCTTTTCGCCAGCCGTTGCAGCAAAATCTTTTTCAATCTTTCCACCCACCATCATATAGGCTTTGAAGTTGTTGATGCGGTCGCTGCTGAATTTGATTTGAAAAGGCAAGGCCAGGGTAACACCCTGTACTTTTCGAGTGGTGATGCTGTCTTCGGATAATACCTTGTCGGGGTATCTCAATCGATATTGAAATGCCTTTTCGGTAAACACCAAACTCAATGGGTAAGTTCTCAAATCAAAATGTTCGCCCAATCGCATGTTCACCAACCAGGCCAGGTTGATGCCCGAGCTTTGAATACTTTCCACCACCAACACACTATCGTATTGTAAAAAACGGGGATTGTTTGTAAAATGGTAATAGGCCCGGTTGGATCCAAGACTGATGCCAAAATGAAATTGTTTGTCATCGTGATCGGGCAAATTCAATTCGGTTTCCCTTTGAGCAAACCCAACACCAGGAAGGGTGATTGCCACGATCAACACCAAGATTATTTTATTCCGCAATAAATACTGCATATGCCTGCACTCAATGGTTTGTGATAAGTTTGTTGATAGCCTGTCTCCTGTAAAACGTGAATAAAATTTCTTCCTTCCGGGAATTGCTGTATCGATTCATCCAAATAAGCATAAGCTGCCTTGTTTTTTGAAAACAGCTTTCCCACATTGGGCGTGACCATCTTCATGTAAAAAGAATAGATCCATTTCACGGGAAGAAAAGTTGGTTTGCTGAATTCCAGCACCATCAATTTTCCACCTGGTTTCAATACACGAAGAATTTCTGTCAAGCCTTTTCGAAGGTCCTGAAAATTCCTCACCCCAAAGGCAACGGTGACGGCATCAAATTTGTTGTCCTCAAAAGGCATGGCTTCGCTGTCGGCCAGCATCAATTGAATGGTTTGGGTCAATCCTTTTTCTTGTATTTTCTGTTGGCCTATTTCCAGCATGCCGCTGCTGATATCGATGCCCACAATCGAGGTCGGCCGAAGGCTTTTCGCTGCCATGATGGCTACATCCGCTGTGCCTGTCGCCACATCCAGCAAACTGTCCGGTGCAATGGATGACAATTGCTGCAATCCTTTTTTTCTCCAGTAAACATCAATGCCGACACTCAGAAACCTGTTTAAAAAATCGTATTTGCCGGCAATTTGGTTGAACATGCCAGCTACCTGATCTTTCTTACTTAATGCAGAATCTTTGAACGGAACCACAGTATCATGGGGGAACGATGTCATCACTTACAAAGATAAGCAGTTTGGTATTTTATAGAATACATTATTAACATTGCTTTTAGAATGAGTATTTTTGCCAAACAACGCCATCGCATGCAAATTAAAAAAGCTACTTATATCATTAGTAGTCCTGATTTTGAAAAGTGCCCTTTGCCTGATAAGCCAGAGTATGCATTTATAGGTAGAAGCAATGTGGGAAAGTCCTCTTTAATCAACATGCTGTGCAACAACGAAAAGTTGGCGAAAACATCCGCTTCCCCCGGTAAGACACAATTGATCAATCATTTTGAAATCACCAGCCAGGGTGGAGAAGAAGTGCGTGCCAAAGTATACAAATGGTATTTGGTCGATTTGCCCGGTTATGGTTTTGCGCAGGTAAGTCAAAGAAGCAGAAGGAGATGGGAACAAATGATTGAAAACTATTTGCGCAAGCGAGAAAATCTTACCATGGTTTTTGTGTTGATTGATTCTCGGCATTCTCCTCAAAAAATTGACCTGGCTTTTCTGGAGAATTTAAAAATCTGGAAAATCCCTTTCGCCTTGATTTTTACCAAAAGTGATAAAGAAAACCAAAGAATCGTCAATAAAAACGTCAAAGACTTCTTGGCTGAAATGACTAAAACCTGGCAATTCTTGCCCCAGCATTTTGTTACGAGCGCGGTAAAAAAATCGGGACGAGACAAGTTGTTGGCCTACATAGATGAGGTGACCCAGCAGGTTGAATAATGTAAATAAAAAAAGGGGTTAGCCCCTAACGCTAACCCCTACCTTACACATAAATCTACCTTACTGTTTTATAATTCTTTCTGATTGTTGTAGGTTGTTGCTTGCGATAACCAACACATACACGCCTGCTGGTTGATTCATTATGTTGATGGTGTTCATTCCTCTGCTTCCGTTGCCACTGGCAATGTATCTGCCATTTATGTCCATCAATTTGTATTGATAATTATCTGTTGCTTTCACAGTGATTTGGCTCCTTACCAATGTAGATACTTCGAATGCCTTTGCATTGATTTCACTGATTTTCAGAACAATTACATTTGAATACACCACTTGGTTGTTGAGTGAAGTCACTTTCAATCGGTAGTATTGACTGTTTTTTTCAACTACCGTATTGGTAAAGTTTCTGTATGCATTGTTGATCAATGCGAGGCTGCTGAAATGAATGCCATCGGTAGACGTTTCAATTTCTTGCGCAGAAATGGGCTCGTCAGATACAATATTCCAGTTTAAATTGTGTTTGCTGTTGTTTGAATTTCCGCTTAATGTTACACTGTTGATGGGCAGTGTGCCTCTGAAACCGGTTAGGGTATAGGCGCCAATGCTTGCATAGTTGGTCACATTCGCATTGGCAGCGCCTGCAATCACTACGAAATAAGTTCCTGCTTTCAATGTGGTATCAATCGTGATGCTCATGCTGCTTTGCGGGTCGAAAGTTTTAAGCAATGCTTGTGATTCTGAATACAACATGACTTTCACATCCAGATTGGATCCGTTGCTGCCGGCACCTGTGTTGAAAGGAGTAGCTTCAATATGAATCGTAGACTGCTGGGTAAACACCAATTTAAACGCGTCTTTATCGGTATTGGTGGTGATCATTGCATTGATGTTGAAAGAACCATTGCCCAAGTTGTATGTAGCGGCATTCATGGTTTCGTTGTAATCGTCTGCACGATAAGAAAATCCATTATTGGTGGTGATGATGTTCAATTCGTCTTCAATATTGTTGCAACCATAAGGAGTTCTTCCTTTGTTCCAGCTGGTCATGTTCTTGTAATAACTGTTTCCCATAATAGGTGCCCAGCCAGTTTCTCCTGAACCGGTTCCTGTATTATACGTTTCGGTTAGGTTGCAATTGTTGTCATAGCTAGATTGGTGAGCCAATCCAAGTGTGTGTCCGCTTTCGTGGCTGCAACATTCAGCCACCAATTTGGCACTGTTGGGTCCTAGCCTGTCAGAAAACACAAAAGCGGGTGTATCGTCTCCCCAGGTAAATGAGCCAATGTATGCTACACCGCCCACATTGGGTTTCCAGCTACTGGTTGGGGTAATGATCACTCTAATGCGCTGTCCGATGGGTGCTGCTAAAAACACAGTAGAATCGGTGGTGATGTTCACTTCAAAAGGACGATAGTCTTCTGCCACGCGATTGAAAATTTCTGTTACCTGTGCATCTGTCAAAGGTGCTGCTTGACAAAAGATGGGCGAACCACCATTCCAAACGGAGTTGGTAACTGTATGGCCATCAAAATCAAGATAAATGGTAGCGCTTGCGTTGCTAAAACTACTCAGCTTAGGCAAACTGTAAGCAGATGCTGTCAGCAAACTGAACAGCAAGAAGATGATTGATTTGGTAAGGGTTTTCATTTTGTGTAGGGTTGTAAACGTTTGTTAGGGAAACAAAAGTTTGTGGTTGGATTTGGATTCTTATTAGTAACTACAATCTTGTAGTATGTTTTTGGTTTCAAATTTTTGCAATCTGTAATTGTTGGCCAGGTCTTTTTTGATTTCGTAACCATCCAGTGCGTTCTGGTGAATGATGCGACCCACGAATGAAATGCTCTGGTCATTGTTCGTAATCTTTGACACTTGCAACAAGGCATTGTCAAATTGTGCAGACCGTATCAAAACAGATTGAAGGTTCTGATATTTCATCTCATTGCTGATCACCATGCCCGTAAAGGTGAACTGGCTATCAAAGGCGATAGAAATTTTTTCACCGGGCATTGCCGTGAAAAGATTTTGCAACATTTTGTTGGTGACATCAATTTTACTGGGGAAGGCAGCAAATAAATTCTTTTTGCTGGCATCAGTAGCCTGGGCAAATGCAGTAGTTGTGGTCAAGCCCATCAACAGCATGCAGGCGAGTGTAAAAATGGTTTTCATCGGATCAATTGGTTTTAATAGGTAGTTGGATATGAATTCTACCTTCTAAAACGATGCCTTTGTCCGGTTTAGTATTTTTTAGCTCCCGATTGGCCTAAATTGAGTAAAAACACTTAGCACTTGTTTTATAAATTGCTTTAAATCAATTTTATAAAGATCATGAAATTATTATATAAAAAATAATTAATAGTATAAATACCTGATAATAAATATGATATACATTAACCCTTCGATCCGGCCCTGTTTTTCCTATCGTATTTTTACGTGAAATACTTGATTTTGTTTAGTATTTATGGTGTTTGATTGCCTATTTATGAATAGTTTTGCCGTTCATTTTTATTCATGTAAATCAAACCTGGTGCGCCCGATTGCTGCCACCCAACTTTGCAAGTGTTTTTGTATCGTTTGTTCAGCAATTTGCTCATTATATATTTAATAACAAACCATACAACGTATGTCGAAATTCAAGTCAGTTTCTTTTTTGCTTTTGTGCATGATGATTCATGCTCAATCAATTTTTGCACAGACAGAAAACCTATCAACCGGTTCCTTCATTGTGAACATGGGCATCACGCCTCAAACCATCGCCAATGGGTTAAAACCATATGGCCTGGTGTATGACCTGGTAAGAAACTACAGTGTACCCGTGAGGTGGGTGATTGCTTCCGGTAAAGTAAAAGACGGCGTCGATTTTTCATACAATGGAACGCAATTCAAAGGCGGTACTTTTATTATACCTGCAGAATACCGAACAGCTGCCGTGAATAGCCGGATCACTTACTGGACAGGTCAAGGTGTGGTTGGAACCACCACCACCAGTACCCTTTCTGTAAATGTTACATCCATCATTAAATCTTATCCCCGTTGGACGCTCGATGCCACCAATGGTGCGATTGCTCAAGGATACCTGACCAATGCGGGTATTACTTTAACAGCTTTTCCGAATGCTTACAACTGGAAGACGCCCGCAACATTGGATTGCTGCGATGATTTTTACGTGATGCCACATGCCGATCCTACCTGGGCTACGCACGGAAATTTATACAACTGGAACAAAAACTGTCTAGGTTCTATCTGGGCAGCTTGCCATGCAGTGAGTGCATTGGAAAATGCCATCAACCCGTCCAATACCACCCAGCAAATGAATTTTTTGAGTACAAGGACCAGCGCGGTTTCACCCACACCTTGGCCAAACAATAGTTTAACCTTGTTCTCCTCTCATTCAGGCGGTTCGATTCCTTACACACACCAGAATTTTGATGATCCGATTGCTCAATACATGGGTGTAACCGATTTGGCACAGCTAAATGGTTCGGAACAAATTTATTTACCCAAGCAAGATGCATCGCCCAACAATACCCGCTGGAGACCCGGTGCCAAAATCATTGCCTATGATCCTACACAAGCCAATGTGCTGAACCCCGATTTGGCCAATGGAAATGTAGCTGCCTTGATTGTATATGGCAGAGGTTTTGATGATCCTACTCGCGGTTATGTGATGTATGAAGCTGGACACTCCCACAACAAGGGAACTGCTGGTGATGTGGCTGCGCAAAGAGCGTTTTTTAATTTTAGCTTTTTTCAGATATTACCCAAAGCACCCAACATCACGACCACGGGTATTACCACCGGACAAAACATCAATAGCGGCGCTTCAGTGCCCGTATCCGCTTCTGCCTCTTCTCCATTGACCGGCGTAACTTTTACGTATCAATGGTCCAGCAGTTGTGGGGGTACATTCGCAAATCCCAATGCGGCCAATACTACTTTTACCGCACCAACAGTGGTGAGCCCTACGCCTTGTACAGTAACTTGTAAAGTGTCTGACAATTGCGGCAGAACCTCTTTTCTCTCTTATGCCATCACCATATTGTCTGGCCCTCAACCACCCGTTGCGAATGCGGACGCAGCTTCCATCAATGTAACATGTGGTGTAGGTACTTCGATTACCACCAATGTGTTGGCCAATGACACCGATCCGGGTGGTTTGCCACTTACATTGACCAATGTAACAGGTGCATCTAACGGAACCGTTTCATTCACATCCAATGGAAATGTAACCTTTACACCCGATGCCAATTTTGTGGGTCCTTTGACATTGACATACACCGTATGTAACAATACCCCTTTGTGTGCCACCAATGGACAATATACCATTACAGCAAGCGGCGCCTCTACGCCCTCTGTTGCCAATGACAGCTACACGATTGCAGAAGACAGTGTGGCTCGCTTCAATGTGTTGAGCAACGATGCAGCTAGCTTAACGGTGATGGGCATCACTTCGGGTCCCAGCAATGGTAAAGTGTCCATTAACATTGACAACACCATTACGTATCTGCCCAATGCTGATTTTGACGGCACGGATAATTTTACATACAAAGTAGTCAACGCTTCTGGCGGAACAAATACGGCCACTGTAACAATTACTGTTACAGCCGACGCTTGTAGTGCAGGTAACTATCAAGCGAGTTCAGGTTCTTCAGGCACTTATTCTCAAGGCCCTTCGAAAGACAATTCGCTCAGACAAGACAGACCCAATGATAATATTGGCGGCTTTACCTATCTCAGACTAGATGGCGAAACCAACAAGTCCTATAGAACGTTACTGCAGTTTGATTTGTCATCAATTCCCTCAACTGCTTCAATTACCAATGCTAATCTCAAATTGGTCGCAACGACGGTACGAACAGCTGGCTCAGCAAGAGATATATCTGTCTATAGAATTACCAATGCATGGGACGAGGGGACTACCACAACAAATAATACAGTTGGTATTTCAAGTTGGAATACCAGGGCCGCAGGTCCTATCACTTGGACCACTGCTGGCGGCGATTTCAATGCAACAGCAGAAGCTACTACTTCAGTTGCGGCTACCGGTACTTATAATTGGACGGGTGGTACTATGAATTCACTTATTCAAAATTGGGTGAATGGCACCAATACCAATAATGGGATGTTGTTAAAATTTGCTACAGAAGGAACAAGCAATGACAATAAGGATTTTGGTTCCAAAGAAAATGGAACTGCAGGCAATAGGCCTGTCCTCTCATTTGACTGGTCTTCACCCGCTCCTTGTTCGTCTATCCCCACCCGTGCACCTCAGTCCATGCCCGATTCGGCTTCCACTGTCAATGGGGTGGCTGTAAATATTGCAACGGCCACGAATGATTATTATCCTGTTGCAGGAACTAAAACCTATTCAATTATTACGGCACCTGTTTCTGGTACAGCTACCATCAATGGAACAACCGGTGTGGTAAATTATACGCCTGCCACAACCTACAATGGCGTTCGCTTTTTAACTTATCGGGTATTGGATAATACTTCAGGTTTGGCTGATACTGCAACCGTGTATATCAATATCACGGATGCACCTGTGGTGGCGAACAATGATTCTCCGGCTGGCGCATTGAGTGGAACTGCTCAAACCATCAATGTACTAACTAATGATACAGATGCGGATGTCGCTTCATTAACCAGTCCAACCTATTCAGTAAGTATTGTATCTCAACCAACCAATGGTACCGTAACTGTGAATGGTACTGGAAGCATTGTGTACACACCCAATGCAGGCTTTACTGGAAAAGACACACTCGCTTACCAGGTTTGTGAGCCCACTCCAAGTTGTGGATCTCCGTCATGTGATACAGCTTATTTGTATCTGACAGTCATCAACAGAGCACCCACAGCTACCAATGATACCAAAACTATTTTGCCTTGTTTGTCCAACACCATCGATTTGATCGGCAATGATACCGATCCTGAAAATGGTCTTTTAACCGTGGGCAATGTGAGCGCCTTGAGCAATCCTTCGGCAGGTACGTTGGTAAACAACAATGATGGAACGGTCACCTTTACGCCGACAACCGGATTTACAGGTACTGTAACATTCACCTATACGGTGACGGATAATGGAGTAACACCACTGACTTCCGCTGCCGCTACAGTAAGCATTACCGTTAGTTCTCCTGTCAATACAGCACCTTCCATCAACAGTGATGAGATAACATTGAACATGGATGAAACCAACTATGCTTCTGTTGTAGATAATGACAGTGATCCTGAAAACAATACCTTGACCAATCCTACGGTTACTGTTCAACCTTTACATGGAACCGCTACTGTATTGGCAAATGGTTTGATTAAATATATTCCCAATCCTGGCTATTATGGAGCCGATACCTTAACGTATCAGATCTGTGACATCATCAACAATCCTGCCACCTGTTCAACTTCCCAGGACAAATGCGATACAGCGAGGTTGTATTACACCATTCTGGCACCCAATACCGTGGTGGCGATCAGCGATGAAAACAGCACATGGGTGAATACGCCTGTCAGCGGTTCGGTATTGGACAACGATGTTGATCCGGAAGGAGATACACCTATTCAATTCAATGGGTTTATCATTGGAGGGGTTAGTTATACCTCAGGTACCGTTACGGTCAGTGGTGTTGACGCATCCGGCAATCCTGTAGCCAATGCAGGCACCTTGCTGATCAATGCAGATGGCACCTATACCTTTACACCTGCCAACAATTTTACCGGCATCATCAATGTGCCCTATGCTATTCAAGATGGCAATCCAAACACTGCATACGATACAGCTATTTTACACATTGCTGTGGTGCCTTTGCCGTTCAACAACAATAGTGTCATTGCCAACAACGATGAATACAAAACATTTATCAATGTAAATGTCAACGGCAATGTGATTACTTCAAATGATTACGATCCACAAGGAGATGCCTTCACGGTTACTTCATTTACTTTTGACAGCGATGGAAATGGCACACAGGATGGAACCGGAACCATGGGTACTGCCATCACCATCGGCGGGGTAACCACTTCTGGCCTCCCTGTATCCAATGCGGGTACCATTACCCTGAATGCAGACGGAAGCTTCACCTTCAATCCGCAAGATGACTTTACGGGAAGCGTAGACATTGTGTATACCATCACCGATGCCAATGGTGCTACCTCAACGGCTATTTTGCATATTGATATTGTTCCGGATGTGAATGGTCCTTTGAACGATCCTCCCAAAGCAGGAGATGATTTTGCCTTTACACCATATAATACTCCCGTAAGCGGAAACTTCGCTGCCAACGACGGAGATCCGAACAGCAATCCTATATCATATAACGGCACCACCATCAATCCTGCCGGTCCTGCCACCCCAATCGGTGCTCCGGTGACAACGGCTCAAGGGGGTACCATCCAGTTCTATGCAAATGGTACTTATTTATATACTCCGCCTGCCAACTATACAGGTCCAGACCAGGTGAATTACCAAATCTGTGATGTGACTGCAGTATCACCGCAGCCATTGTGTAACACGGCTATGATTCACTTTGTGGTGAGTCCGGTAAATACCACTTCAGCAGTCAATGACGAAAACAGTACTTGGCAGGATGTGAATGTAAGTGGAAATGTGTCTCTCAATGATTATGATGTGGAAGGCAATACACAAACTTTTGGCAGTTTCTTGAACCAGTCCAACAGTTCTCCACTAACTTCGGGTACCACTGTGAGCGGTGTCAGCACAACCGGCTCGGCTGTTGCCAATGCAGGTACTTTGACTTTTGATGCCAATGGCAATTATACATTTGATCCGGATCCGTTATTCATCGGAACCGTAAGCATTCCCTATTCAGTTTGCGACGATGGTATTCCGTCTACATGTGATACCGCCTATCTAACCATTACGGTAAGTCCGTTGCCAGCGTCAGCCAACTCAGTCATTGCCAACAACGACGAAAACATCAGCTATGGCAGTGCCGTAAGCAACAACCTGTTGCTCAACGATGCCGATCCACAAGCAGATCAGTTTACGGTTACTGCAGTTTCTGGTGGTACCGTTGGAAGCAGCTTTACCGTGTCTGGCGTCGATCAAAATGGAAATACCATTAACAATGCCGGCACATTGATCATCAATGCAGATGGTTCATACACGTATACCCCCGCTGCAGGATTCACCGGCACCATCAACGTTCCGTATACCATTACAGACAACAACGCTTCTCCGGTAAGTACCAGTGCGGTGTTGCACATAATTGTGATGGGAGACCCCAATGGTCCTCAAAACGATCCACCTTTCTCAGGCGATGATTTCGGATACACATATATCAACACGCCTGTTAATGGTAATTTCAGCGGAAACGATCTCGATCCCAATACCAATCCTATTTCTTACGATGGAACCACCATCAATCCTGCTGGTCCTGCCACACCAATTGGTGCGCCTGTGACGACAACACAAGGAGGTACCATTCAGTTCTATGCCAATGGCACTTATCTGTATACGCCACCTGCTAATTATTCAGGTCCAGACCAGGTGAATTACGAAATCTGTGATGTGACAGCCATTGCACCCCAGCCATTGTGTAACAGTGCTGTGATTCACTTGTTGGTATCACCCACGTATGCCTTGTCTGCCAGCAGCATTCAGTTGACCAGCTCGGTTTCAGCTGATGGTTTGGTTAAACTTAACTGGATTACTTTGACGGAAAACAATACCCATCACTTTGTCATCGAACGCAGTTTTGACAATAAAACATTCAGTTCAATTGGTACACAGCCTGCAGCTGGCACCAGCTTAGGTCAGTTGGTATACAGCAGCAATGACCACATTGCCGGACTGCCATACAATGTGGTTTACTACAGGGTCAAGTTGTTTGATACAGATGGAAGCTTCAAGTACAGCAATATCAGTGTTGTTCGGTTGACAGACGCCTCTGTGAAGATATGGCCTAACCCTGCCAGGGACTTCCTGCAAATCAGCTACTTCAGCAATGCTGTTACTGCCATTGAAGTGCATGTGGTAGATGTGCATGGAAAAGTAATGCTTTCACAGAAGGCCTCTATCAGCAAAGGCATCAACCTCATAGATGTGAAAGGCATTCAAACCCTGTCACAGGGAACCTACTTTGTTGAAATCAGCGGATTGAATGCAACACAGAAAAATGTATACAAGTTTATCAAGACCAAATAAACAAAGACACATCCAATTAAAAAGAGGAGCTGCTGTGCAGCTCCTCTTTTATTATCATGTTTAACCAACCGCTAAGACTAAGTTGACTTACAAAGTCATCAAGATTGGATTTTCGATAAACTTTTTGAGTGTTTGCAAGAAAGCAGCTCCTACCGCACCGTCTACGCTTCGGTGGTCGCAACTCAGCGTCAGTTTCATGACGTTTGTTACACCAAAGCCATCCGCTTTTTTCACCACTACTTCCTTTATTTTACCTACTGCCAGGATGCAACTATCGGGTGGATTGATGATGGCGGTAAAAGATTCTATATCCATCATGCCTAAATTAGAGATGGTAAAAGTGTTTCCACTGAATTCTGCGGGTTGTAATTTTTTGTCTTTGGCTTTTCCGTACAACTCTTTAGCTTCTGCTGCAATCTGAGCCATCGATTTCTGGTCGGCAAATTTAATCACCGGTACAATCAATCCATCAGGCATGGCCACCGCTGATCCAATGTGGATGTGGTGATTCTGACGGACAAAGTCTCCCATCCAGCTGCTGTTGACATCTGGGTGTTGTCTCAAAGCCAATGCGCAGGCTTTGATGATCATATCATTGAAGGAAATTTTGACAGGGCTCACCTCATTGATCGCAGACCGGGCACTCATCGCATTGTCCATGTTGATTTCCATAGTCAAGTAAAAGTGCGGTGCACTGAACTTGCTTTCTCCCAATCGACGGGCAATCGTTTTGCGCATCTGGGTTAAAGGAATATCTGTGAACGCTTCAGTTGTAGTGGGTCGGAAAGGTTGTGCCACAAAGCTCGTGCCGCCGGATGCCTGATAGCCATCTACATCTTTTTTTATAACCCTGCCACCATCGCCACTTCCCATTAATGCAGCCAAATCAATGCCTTTTTCTGCCGCAATTTTTTTAGCAAGGGGAGAGGCTTTGATTCTTCCGTTGTTTGAACTCCCTACAACAGGCTGTGGAGTAGAGGCAACGGTTGTTGCTTGAACAGGTGTGCTGTTGGCAGTGGATGGAGCAGCAGTAGCTAGGTTGGCACCTGCTTTTTCTGCAGCGATATAAGCACTTACATCGGTGCCGGGTTTGCCCACAATGGCAATGATTTCGTTGATTTTAGCAGCTTTGCCAGCTTCTACGCCCACATACAACAAGGTTCCTTCCTCGTATCCTACTACTTCCATGGTGGCTTTATCTGTTTCCACTTCGGCCAATACATCGTCCGATTTTACGTGGTCTCCAATTTTTTTGTTCCATGAAACAATTTTTCCTTCTGTCATGGTATCGCTGAGCAAGGGCATTCTGATTTCTTTAGCGCCAGCTGGGAGGCTTACTTTTTCGGTAACAGCGCTGGTGACAACCGCAGCAGGGGCCGCAGGGCTTTGACTGGTTGCTGCTTCACCGCTCAATAAAGATTCATACGCTTCTCCGGCTTTCCCTACAACGGCAAGTATACCATCCACTTTCACCGATTTACCGGCTTCCACACCTATGTACAATAAGGTACCTTGGTTGTAACTTTCCAATTCCATCGTGGCTTTATCCGTTTCTACTTCTGCCAACACATCTCCCGGCTTGATCGTATCACCCACTTTTTTATTCCATGCCACAATCACCCCCTCTGCCATTGTATCGCTCAACCTGGGCATTCTGATTACCTCTGCCATGTTTTATTTCTTTAAAGATTTTTTACGAGCCCGAAATTACATCAAAATCAGCAAAATCAGATTGCGTATTTTGGCCCTTTTGGAACCGTTTAGGGGCTTATTTAAGGGGTTTTGACCCGGTTTTACATGAAATCCAGGTCCAATTTCAACCGGTCTTTCAATGCTTTGATGAGGGGATACTGTGCCACCAAAAGGGCATACTGTTCTTTGGAACTGAGGGGTTTTTGAGCATCAGCGAGGTCGCTTGCCTTTTCGATAAGCGTCACCTGATAAGTAAGCAGTCGGTTGTTAAAAAATTGCTGCAGGTGGGCAATCAGGGGTGCCCGTTCCGATTCGATGAATTTTTGTTGGATGCTATTTTCCGTAATGATCTCAAAGCTGTTTTCATCCACCATTTGCAGGGTGGCCATTTTGAAATTGGTCACGGCAGAATGGTTTTTATCTTCAGTCAGCTTCTCGATATATAAGTTCCAGGCATGTTGCAATGAATCGGCCGCTACAGCTTTGACCAGTTCCTGTTGGTTGTTTTTGCTGGCGATTTGTTGGCGGATTTTATTTAGGGAACCGAGCTTTCCGATATTTTTTTCTGCGATTGTTTCGGTTGGTTTGGCAACCGGTGTGGTGGCAACGGGTGGGGTTGCCTTTGGTTCTTCGATCAGCAGTGTAGGCGCGTCCGGCGCTTTGGCAGTTTGCGTTTTTCTGGAATGGCTTGGCAAAGACACCATCGGCAAAGCCCTGAAAGCAACTGCCTTGCTGGCATCAACTATTTTTTTTTTACTGATCCCTTCTTCCGTTAGGCTCAGTTGCAAGGCTTGATGCAGGTAGTGAAGCTTGATCAACAACAGCTCCACATGCAGCTTTTTATTTTTGGCCATTTTATATTGAATGGCACAATCATTAAGCAAATTCAATGCAGCAATCAGCCAGCCGGTGTCTATGGTCGCCGCATGGGTCAAATATTTTTGTTTAAAGTCGTCGGCTACTTCTAACAAACTTACCGATTTAGGATCCTTGCAAACCAAGAGGTTGCGGATGCACTCGGCAAGGCCCTCCAGGAGCGTATCGGCTTCAAACCCTTTCTGGTTGATTTCGTCGAACAGCAGCAATGAATCTGCCAATTGGCTTGTTTGCATCTGTTCCAATAATTTGAAATAATAGTCTTCGTCGAGGATATTTAAATGTTCCAGCGCATTTTTATAAGTAATTTTTCCGCCGGTAAAACTCACGATTTTGTCCAGGATACTCAAGGAGTCCCTCATGCAGCCTTCGCTTTTTTGTGCAATCAAATGCAAAGCGGTTTTCTCCGCAGTGATTTTTTCTTTGGCGGCTATTTCTTCCAGGTGCGCAACGGTATCGTTGGGCGTAATCCGTTTGAAATCAAAAATCTGACAACGACTCAGGATGGTAGGAAGAATTTTATGTTTCTCAGTGGTGGCCAATATAAAAATGGCATAGGGTGGCGGCTCCTCTAGTGTTTTTAGAAAGGCGTTGAAAGCCGCCTGGCTCAACATGTGCACCTCGTCCACAATATACACCTTGTATTTTCCGGCTTGCGGGGCAAACCTGATTTGTTCCACCAGGGCCCGAATGTCTTCTACCGAATTATTGCTCGCAGCATCCAATTCATGAATGTTAAACGAGCTGCCGTTGTCAAAAGAAACACAACTGTTGCATTTGTTGCATGCTTCGCCGTCCTTGGTCCGCTTCTCGCAATTGATGGTTTTGGCTAAAATCCTCGCACAGGTTGTTTTTCCTACACCTCTTGGCCCGCAAAATAAAAAAGCATGCGCCAGCTGGTTGTTGTTGATGGCGTTTTTTAGCGTGGTGGTAATATGCGATTGTCCCACCACAGTACTGAAATTCTGTGGTCTGTATTTTCTGGCGGAAACAATGAATTTATCCATATCAAAAACGGGAGCATCCCTTAATCTTAGCAAATGTACTTGTTCTAGTTTACACTAAGAGAATATCGGGTGTCTTTTAAAGGGTTTTGAACGGTCAAAAATATACCGGAACGTTTGCAGGTTTCTGGAGGTAAAAACCTCACCCAAATTTTGAGCAATATTGAGCATTTTAGGATTGAAATCACCAATCCATTGCATTTCGTATGCCGTGTAGGGTAGGGCATCTGATTGTATCAGCTTGGCCGATTCCCCTATGATGTACGCATCAACTCCTTTGCCCTGAAACTCAGGCACCACGCCAAACACCAATCCCGTAAACCGATGATTGGCCTTACAGGTTTTGAGCCAGAGAAAATACAATTTGTGCATCCATCCGAATTTTCCATGCAGGTGTTTAAACCATTGGTTCAAATCGGGTAAGTTGACAAAAAGAGCAATGGGTTCTTCTTTATGGTAGGCGAACCAGATGATTCGTTCATCCATGACTGGCTTCATTTTTTTAAACATCATGACCACCTGTTCCACGGATAATTCTTTCATTCCGCCATGACCCGCCCAAGCCATGTTGTAGACGGAGGTAAAGTCCTGTGCGTATTTTTCGAGCTGATTTTTTTGCAGGTGTCGGGCAGTAAAATCCGGATGGGCGGCATAGGCCGCGTGGCGATCCCATATTTTTTGCTGCAGTGGTTTTTTAGGGTACATGCCAATGCATACCTGGTTGTAAAAACTTTGAAAACCGTATTGTTCAAATAGCGTTTGATAATAAGGCGGATTGTAGTTC
>CAZCCN010000004.1:0-9250 GCA_964497085.1 uncultured Ferruginibacter sp. | reverse complement strand
GCAATACATAGGTTCATGAAAACCTTCTGTTACCAATCCCCACCACCGGTCGCGTTCACCAAAATTAATTGGTCCATCCATTGCCTCCATCCCGTTTTCCATCAGCCAATCCTTAGCGGTATCAAACAAAAGATTGGCGGCTTCTTGCTCTTGGATGCATTCAAAAAAACCAATGCCGCCAACAGGCATGTCGTCGTCTTTGTTTTTATATTTCTTATTGATAAAAGCAGCGATTCTTCCTATCAAAGCGCCGGATGCATCTTTCAGTAACCATCTTTGCGCTTTGCCAAAGCGGAAGGCCTTGTTTTTGGATGGATCAAATACTTCTAGAATGTCTTTGTTGAGGGGTTGAATCCAATGGGGATCGTTTTTGTACAATCGAACCGGAACTTGTAAAAAAAGTTTTTCGTCCAACGCATTGAGTACAGGAAAGATGTGCATGCGTTCCATTTTCTAAATGTTTGTATATCTGAAGGGTTCAACTAAACAGCCATGATTTCTTTTTCCTTTGCCGCCAGCAGCTTGTCGACGAGTGAGATGAATCGGTCCGTTGTATCTTGGGCCTCTTTTTCTGCATCCTTGGTGGCATCTTCACTCAAGCCATCTTTTTGCAGTTTTTTGATTTGCTCAATCGCATCTCTTCGAATGTTGCGGATGGAAATTTTTCCGTTTTCCCCTTCTCCGTTACAGCGTTTCACCAACTCTTTTCTGCGCTCTTCTGTAAGGGGCGGTAAAAAAAGTCGAATGGAATTTCCGTCGTTTTGTGGGGTGATGCCAATGTTGGCAGCCATGATGCTCCGCTCGATGGGTTGCAACATCGTTTTTTCCCAGGGTTGAACGGAGATGGTTCTGGCATCTAGGGCAGAGATATTGGCGACTTGGTTGATCGCGGTAGGGGTGCCATAATAATCCACTAATATCCCATCTAACATGGTAGGGTTCGCCTTGCCTGCACGGATTTTAGACAATTCAGACTCAAGGTGATGAATGGCTTTGGACATGGATGCTTCTGCATCAGTCAATATGGTTTGTAAGGCTTCTGACATAAAATTTGAATTGCCTGCAAATGTATTAAAAATAAGGAGATGGACACCTTGCTTTTTGAAGAAAGGCCCTCGACTCAAGCAATTTATTCTACTTCCAAAGGCTCGGAAGCAAGTGTGAAAATGGGTTGCGGTTCGCTGACAGCAACTGATTCAGCGGGGCTTGATGTAGCATGGTTTTTTTTTCTGTGCCGGATGGCATATACGATTCCGGTGTAGGCCAATCCGCTCAGAAACAAAACGCCCATCAGGAGGGTTGTGCCCAAACCTTGCAGTGAATAGGCCAAGCAGATAAAACCAATGTTGGAAGCTACATAAATAAGGGTGGTGTTCCGGTGAGAGCATCCTATTTCCAAAAACAGGTGATGCAAGTGATTTCTGTCCGGACTAAAAGGAGACCTTCTTTGCAGAATACGCAAGGTGAACAACCGAAGGGTATCAAACAAGGGAATCATCAAAACGGCGAAAGCGATTGCAGGTGACGCAGATATTTCGTTGCTGGTGCCTGGAATAGAAGCAATATTGATGAATTTAATGGCTAAAAAAGCATTGGTGAGTCCCACCAACAAAGAACCGGTGTCACCCATGAAAATTTTGGCAGGAGAAAAATTGTAAATCAAAAACGCCAACAGGGCGCCTACCATCGAGACGCTCAGAACCGCCAAGGCGAGATGGCCCGATTGGTAAAAATAGATGCCAAAAACCAATGTAGTAAGGATGCCCAAGCTTCCTGCTAGGCCATCGACACCATCAATTAGGTTGAAAGAATTGGTGATGACAATGATCGTGAATGCTGACAAAACGATGCTGGCCACATTTGGAATTTGATGAATACCCAAGAAGCCATGCATATTGTTGATGTAGGTACTTCCGAACTTGATCAAAATGGCCGCAGCAATCAGTTGTCCGGCTATTTTTTTGGAAGCAGGTAAAATGATAATATCATCTTTCATGCCCAAGAAAAAGACAATGATGGCCGCAGCAGCAAAATATTGTAATTCGTATCCTGGGAAGGGAGGTGCTATTTGCGGAGCCCCCAACAGGGTGGCTAAGATGAATCCAGCGAAAATGCCCAGACCACCTAAGGTAGGAATGGTCTCTGTATGGAGCTTTCGTTCATCCGGCTCGTCGAATAATTTTTTTTCTTTGGCAACACGTATGATGATAGGAATTGCAAAATACGTGATCAGAAAAGCCAGTCCTCCACTCAGTAAAATTTTATCCATGGTACCCTGCTTGCATCGGTTTCTACAAATGTATAAATATTGTTTTGCAATCAATAGCTGAAAAATAAAAATCGCACATCTGCGTCAATAAAAATTATAATTATATATAAAACAAATAATTAAATATTATAAAATAATATAATTAAATTTGAATTGTTCAATACCTTGAAAGTGGACAAGGCGGGTTTTTGTGTGGGTTTATTTTCTTTGCGATTGATGTCATTTCAAGTAGGTTTGCGCATATTTTACCACCTCCATTAAATCAATCGTATGCAAGACTTGAAACAAATTGCCACCCAAATCAGAAGAGACATCGTACGAATGGTACATGGAGTGCAGAGCGGTCACCCCGGAGGCTCGTTGGGTTGCGCGGATTTTTTTACGGCCTTGTATTTCAAAGTGATGAATCATAATAAAGCATTCTCCATGGATGGCATTGGAGAAGATCTTTTCTTTTTAAGCAATGGGCATATTTCTCCTGTTTATTACAGTGCCTTGGCGCGCAGCGGATATTTTCCTGTGACTGAGTTGGCTACATTCAGAAAATTAAACACCCGGCTTCAGGGCCATCCGACTACCCATGAACACCTGCCTGGCGTTCGCATGGCCAGCGGTTCGCTAGGACAAGGCATGAGTGTGGCGATTGGTGCCGCCCTTGCCAAAAAACTTAACAACGACCCTCATGTTGTGTATTCGCTTCATGGCGATGGAGAATTGGATGAAGGACAAAACTGGGAAGCGATTTTATTTGCTGCACACAAAAAAGTAGACAACCTGATTGCCACCATTGACTGCAACGGACAACAAATTGACGGTTCCACCAAAGACGTACTGTCGTTGGGCAATTTGAAAGCCAAGTTTCAAGCGTTTGATTGGGAGGTAACCGAAATGGAGGGCAACGACATGGACGCAGTAGTGGCAGGATTGGAAAAAGCCAAATCTTTGTTGGGCAAAGGCAAACCCGTGGTGATTTTAATGAAAACCGAAATGGGTAAAGGAATCGATTTTATGGAAGGAACCCATGAGTGGCACGGCATTGCACCCAGCGACGAGCAACTCAAAAAAGCACTTGACCAGCTTCCTGAAACATTGGGAGATTATTAATAAAAGCCCATCAATGCAAGGCCACATTTTCTTTGGCTGCTTTGCTCGCTGGTATCCATGAAGCCAGCAAAGTAATCAACATAGCGGCAGCTGATACCAGTAAAAAGTCGGATGCCATTAATTTTACCGGAAAGTAGTCGATTAGGAAAGATCCACCCAGCAAAGGCACCAGCTTATATTTGATTTGCAATAAACAAATGATCGTACCAGTTCCAATGCCTGCCAACGATCCAATCAATCCCAGCAGAAGTCCTTCAGCTAAAAATATTTTTTTTATCTGCCAGGCTTGACTGCCCATGCTCCGTAAAATGGCTATGTCTTGTTGTTTTTCCAATACGAGCATGGTTAAGGCGCTGATCATATTAAATGCGGCAATCAGCACAATCAGGGTGAGTAAGGCAAAGATGGCCCACTTTTCCATTTTCATGGTGTTGTACAGCGTAGCGTTTTGCTGAAACTTGGTGAGTACACTATAATGATTGCCCAATAATGCTTGGAGTTTTTCCCTGCTTTCTTTCATGTCGGCTTTTCGCTTCAACTTTATCTCTACACCTGCATATTCATGTTCTTCCAGGTGCATCTGTTCTTTCACAAAATCAATGTTGGTGATGGCATAACTATTGTCAAAATCTTGTTGAATGGAAAAACTGCCCGCCGGAACAATGTTCCCTTCACTCAGTGAAGACAACAGGTCGTTGCTGGTCGCATTGTTTTTACGAGGCAAGATCACTGTTAATTGTTCAGGGCCGAATGCTGGATTGAGTGTGATGCCGGTTGCATTTTGTATGCCCGATCCCATCACCAACATTGGCTGTTCCTTGGTGCCAATCTGATACGATCCTTTGACCATCGAACCTGCTAGCTGGTTTACTTGGGTGTAATGTTTGTCAACGCCTTTCAACTTCACAATCGTTTGAGCGGTTTCGTTTTGCAGCAATGCTTTTTCTTCTGCTATGAATGACATTTCTTCAATATAGTCCTGTGCTCGAATGGATTGAATTTGGTCGGGTGACAACAAAAAAGTTTTGCCTTGCGCTGGAGTGATTTTTAAGTCGGTATAAAAGGAAGAATATAAAGAAGTGACCAAATCTTCAAATCCGTTGAAAACACTGAGCACCAGTATTTGGCAACAAGTAGCAAACGCAATGATACCAGTGGTTACCCATGCTATGATGTTAATTGCTTGAGCAGATTTTTTCGCCTTAAAATAACGCCATGTAAACTGAAGGTACATGAAAGAGATTATTTTTTTTCGTCTTGCTTTTTGATGTCATTGAAGAGTTGCTCCATTTTATCAACGTATTCCAACGTGTCATCAATGAAAAAGCTCAGTTGGGGCATTGAGCGCAGTTGGTGTCGTACCCTTGCCGTCAGTTCTTTTTTGATCTCCCAATTTCTTTCCTGAATTTTTTGAAGGGCTGCAACTGGGTCCTGAATTTTGAAAAAGCTCAGATAGATTCGGGCATCAAAAAGATCCGGGGTGATTTTAACAGCTGAAATGGATACCATCCCGCCGTCCATCATCAGCAATCCCATGCGCTGAAAGATGTCATTCAATTCTTTTTCGAGTACGGCAGCCACCTGCTTTTGTCTTTTCCCTTCTATCATGACTTTAGGCTTTAAATCGGTGTAAAATTAGTTACTTTGCTCTTTCTATGCGTATTTATTCCCAGATTTGGGTAATAAAGCCTTCATTCAGCATCATTATGAAAAGATATTCCAGGATTTTTAAATATTTAAAGGACTACAAAGTTGGTATTGCGCAATACCTGGTGACGATTCTGTTGTCCATCTTGTTCTCTGTGGCATCACTAGGATTGTTGTTCCCATTCTTACAATTGCTGTTCGGAGCCACCACCACCATCCAGGCTTCCAAAAAGGGAATGCCATTGATGAATTGGGTCAACGATTTCTTATCCAATCTGATTGCACATGGCAATGCTGTGTATGCCCTAGGTATTGTTTGTTTGATGATTGTTGCATCCATTTTACTCAAGAATTTCTTTTTGTACCTTTCTTACAGAGCCCTGGCACCCATTAAAAACTCGATTGTCAATCGTTTGAGAATGGAGATGTTCGATAAAATCCTACAACTACCCATTGGCTATTTCACCGAGCAAAAAAAGGGCGACTTGATGAGCCGCCTTACCAACGATGTCAATGAAATTGAAATTTCATTGGTGAGCACCCTGGAAGGCTGGGCCAAAGATCCTATTGCCATCTTGATTAATTTGTCGGTATTGCTGTACATGAACACCCAACTCACAATCATCATTCTATTGACCCTTCCCATCATCGGTTTCATCATCTCTAAAATTACCCGGTCCCTCAAAAAGCAATCCATGCTTGTGTCCAAAATTTCGGGTGAAACCATTTCAACCATCGATGAAACATTGGGTGGATTGAGGGTTATCAAAGCCTTTAATGTAGAAACCATCCTTCGTCAAAAATTTGCATCCATTAACCAAGCCAACTTAAAAGCCAGAAACCAGGTGGCTTACAAAAGAGACTTGGCTTCTCCTATGAGCGAATTCATGGGTGTTACCATTTTTGCAGGTGTGTTGTGGTTTGGCGGCCGCATGGTCCTTTCCAGTGAAATCGATATGAATGGCGCTTTGTTCTTAACCTATATGGGAATGTTTTACAACATCATCGATCCTGCCAAATCCATTTCTACTTCTTTTAGCAACATGCAAAAGGGTTCTGCCGCCATTGAACGAATTGAACAGGTGTTGAACGCGCCCGTTACAGTGGATGAGAATCCATCCGGCAAAACCATACATCAATTCAAGGAATCCATCGAATTTAAAAATGTCTCCTTTTATTATGAGGACACACCTATTTTACAAAACATCAACCTAACCATTGAAAAAGGAAAGACCATTGCATTGGTAGGCAGCAGCGGGGCCGGCAAGTCCACCTTAGCCGATTTGATCCCCAGGTTCCATGATGTAACAGAAGGTGAAATTTTTGTGGACGGGGTGAACATCAAATCCTATGCGCTCCATTCTTTGCGCGGATTGATCAGTATTGTGACGCAAGAGCCCATTCTTTTCAATGATACCATTGCCAACAATATTGCCTTGGGGATGGACAAGGCCAATCATGAGTCGATTGTGGCGGCGGCAAAGATTGCCAACGCGCATCATTTCATCATGCAAAAAGAAGAAGGGTACGATACCAATATTGGAGACAGGGGTTCCAAGCTGAGTGGGGGAGAGCGTCAACGCATGACCATCGCCAGGGCTGTATTGAAAAATCCGCCCATCCTAATTTTGGATGAAGCCACTTCTTCGCTAGACACTGAAAGCGAACGCTTGGTGCAAGATGCCATCAACAAACTCATGACCAATCGCACTTCCATTGTGATTGCACACCGACTTAGCACCATTCGGCATGCAGATGAAATCATTGTGTTGCAAAAAGGCAAGATTGCTGAAAGAGGTACTCATGAGGACTTGATTCGTCAGCAAGGATTGTATAAAAAATTAGTTGATATGCAAGAGGTGAAATAGCTGATCGACACGCTTCTGCCATAGACATAAAAAAAGGAGAACATTGTTCTCCTTTTACTTTTTTGGTAAGACGTAGTTGTTATTTTACAATCCCCATCTTTGCTTCAATGCTCAAAGTGGCATGTGGCACAGCCCTCAATCTTGCTTTGTCGATGAGTTTGCCGGTTACCCTGCAAATGCCATAGGTTTTATTTTCAATACGCATCAATGCCTTTTCCAAGTGATCAATAAAGGTGATTTGACGACTGGCCATTTGGCTCAATTGTTCCCTTTCCATGCTCAAGCTGCCGTCTTCCATGGTCATGTATCTGTTTTCACTCTCATCGCCTCCCATATCATCCTTACGGGTAATCAATCCTTGTAAATAATTCAATTCCTTTTTGGCCGCCTCCAACTTGCGCTGGATCAGCTCTTTGAATTCCATCAATTCGGTATCCGTATACCTTACCAAAGGCGCACCTGGATCGCTTTTGTGGCTATCCAATACAGATTTGGTAAAATCGGGCTGGTATTTGCGCGCCGTTTTGGTGCTGATTTTTGGCAACACCACTGGCTTGGCAGGTGCAATTTTGATATCCTTCGGATTTTTTGCAATCGCTTTGCCGGTGGTCGGAATCTTGGTTGGAACAACTTTCTTTTCCACTTTCACAGCCTTGGCTGCAACAGCTGGTTTTTTAACAGGCACCGCTTTCTTGGCAGGAAGGGCTGCTTTCTTCACGGCTTTGGGTGCTGCTTTTTTTACAGGCGCCTTTTTGGCTGGTGCCACTTTTTTAACGGGTTTTGCTTTGGCCTTAGGCGCTGCTTTTTTTACAGGCGCTTTTTTAGCTGGCGCCGCTTTTTTAACCGGTTTTGCCTTGGCTTTGGGCGCTGCTTTTTTTACAGGCGCCTTTTTGGCTGGTGCCGCTTTTTTAACGGGTTTTGCCTTGGCTTTTGGCGCTGCTTTTTTAGCAGCTGGTTTTTTATTCGCCATATTAATTCTTTTTTTGATATACTTCAACAATCAGCGGAATATCATTGATTTCTATTGAGATTCCGTCGGAAATGGTAGCGCCAAATTCAATGGAATCCGCTAAAATTTCGCGGCAAATATAATCTTTAAATTCGATGAATGAAGCTTGCAACGCGCTATTTTCCCCCACTTTAACAACAATGTGATCGGTCAATTCAAAGTCTTTTTCTTTTCTAATTTGTTGAATCCTGTTCACCAATTCGCGTGCATTCCCCTCATTTTGAAGTACTTGCGTAATGGTGATGTCCAAGGCTACCGTCAAACTGCCCTTGCTGGCAATTTCATATCCAGGGATTTCATCTGTCATGATATCAATGTCTTCGGCTCCAATCAAAATGGGCGCTTCGCCTTGGGCAACCAAGGCTTCGTTCATCAGGTAGTTACCCTGTTGCACTTTTTCAATCTGTGCATTGGTGTATTGTTCGATTTCGGTGGCGGCCCATTTCATTTTGGGTCCTAACTTTTTGCCAAGGGTTTTAAAGTTGGCTTTTGCCTTTTTTCGAATGAAGTCATTGTTGGCATCCAGGATTTCAATTTCCTTGATATTGGTTTCGGTTTTGATGATGGCAGACGCTTTCTCAATTTGGTTGACCATGTCTTGGTCCAAAGCAGGAATGAAAACTTTTTGTAACGGCTGCCTTACTTTGATGTTTACCTTTTTGCGAATAGACAATATCAGGGAGGAAGCGTCTTGAGCCAATTGCATTCTTTTTTCCAATGCTGGTTGAATGGCTGCCTGGTTGATGGCCGGAAAATTGGTGTGATGTACAGAACCATTCTCAAAACGACCTGTCACCACATTGAGGTTGCTGAACAACCAATCCGCAAAAAACGGTGCGATCGGCGCAATCAGTTTGCTGATGGTTTCCAAGCATTCGTATAGTGTTTGGTAGGCACATTGTTTGTCGTGTTCATATTCACCCTTCCAAAAACGTCTCCTGCAAAGCCGCACGTACCAGTTGCTCAAATGAGCATCTACAAATTCTTCTATTGCTCTTCCGGCCTGTGTTGGTTCGTATGCATCCAGGTTTTCTTGAACAGTTGCAATCAGGCTATTCAGAGATGAGATGATCCATTGGTCTATTTCAGGCCTGCCTTTTAATGGAATGTATGCTTCTGAAAACTTGAATCCGTCTACGTTGGCATACAATGCAAAAAACTGGTAGGTATTGTACAGGGTGCCAAAGAATTTTCGTTGCACTTCCTTGATGCCTTCTTCGTCAAACTTCAAACTATCCCAGGGAGAGGCATTTGTGATCAGGTACCAACGGGTGGCATCTGCTCCATACTGGTTGATGGTTACAAATGGGTCCACCACATTTCCCAATCGCTTACTCATTTTGTTGCCAGCCT
>CAZCCN010000003.1:33432-36733 GCA_964497085.1 uncultured Ferruginibacter sp. | reverse complement strand
CGAAGGCTATTCCATAGGAGTTGGTTTTACCCAAAACAGAGAATTTGCCTACAAAACAGATTACAACAATGGCTTGATGCTTTATAAAACCAATTTGTTTGACCGAAGTGCGTTTACCCTGAATGCAAGCTATACAACCAGAAACGGCTATTTTAAAAGAAATTATTTTTCTTTTCAATTCAATTACATCAAAGTAAATGATACGCTCATTACAAAAGCCTACAACCCTAATTATTTCAATACCCAAAAATCTAAAATCGCTTTTCCTGACTTTTCCTACAGTTTTGTATACAATAAAACAGACAATATCAATTATCCTTTGAAAGGCAAAACCTATGCATTCTCTATTTCTAAAAGAGGCATGGGCATCAGAGGCGGTATGAATATGTTGGCGCTGGACGCGAGCTTTAAGCGTTATGTATCACACAACAATGGTTTGTACAGCAATGTGCAGTTGTATGCAAAAGTAAAACTGCCCTTTCAACAATCTTACCTCAATCAAAGGGCGCTGGGCTATTCAACTTTTTACCTGAGGGGCTTGGAGTACTACGTAATTGATGGAGTGGCAGCCACACTTGCCAAATACACCGTAAGCAAAAAACTGGTGTCTTTCAGGATACCCATTCCTTTTCACTTAAAAGCATTCCCCTATATTCCTTTTACCTTTTTTGCGAAAACATTTACCGATGCAGGATTTTGTTACAGCCAAAAGACATATGATAGTAGGCTGAACAACAGACTTCTATATAGCGGCGGAGCAGGTATTGATCTGCTTACCCTGTACGACATCAACCTCAGCCTTGAATATAGTTTCAATCAATTAGGGGAAAAGGGTTTATTTTTGCACCTGAAAGGAAGCCTATAGCTCTCTTTGGTATGAAATGAAAATAGCCATTTACAGCAGGGGGATTGAGCATGATCAGGTGAAAGATTTTCACCAGCTGATAGAAGCGTTGGTTGCCAACAAGATTGAACCCGTATTCTACCAGGATTTTTTTAACCAGTTTTATTCTTCGCTCACGATTGACAGCAAATACTCCACTTTCAATTCAAGCAGCGAATTAGATGAAGAGATTGAGTGCATGATCAGTTTGGGTGGCGACGGAACCCTATTAGACACGGTCACGCTTGTTAAAGATTCCGGCATACCTGTTTTGGGCATCAATTATGGCAGATTGGGTTTTTTGGCCAACATCGGTAAAGAAGAAATTGATTCAGTGATAGATGCAATTGTCAACAGAAAGTTTGTGTTGGATAAAAGGTCCTTGATTCATCTTGATGCGAATATCCCTTTGTTTGGAGAAACGCCCTATGCATTGAACGAATTTTCCTTGCATAAAAAAGACAGTTCTCCAATGATCAAAATCCATACGTATCTGAACGGAGAGTTTTTAAACACCTATTGGGCCGACGGATTGATTGTTGCTACACCTACCGGATCCACGGGCTATTCTCTCAGCTGCAATGGACCCGTCGTTTTCCCAGACAGCAGCAGCTTTGTGATTACTCCGGTTGCGCCACACAACCTCAATGTAAGACCCATTATTGTGCCTGATCATACCATTATTTCATTTGAAATTGAAGGCAGAACAGATGGCTTTTTGTGCACATTGGACAGCAGAAGAGAAATCGTAACGAAAGAAATACAATTGGCGGTCAAAAAAGAATCCTTCGACATCAACCTTATTCGTATGAATGAGAATAATTTTCTGCAAACACTCAGGAACAAACTCAGCTGGGGCCTGGACAAAAGAAACTAATCGTCTACGCCATGGGTCACAAATCGAAGAAAATTAAGCTCATCTTTATCTTTTATTGGTTTTTATTGGCCTACATCATTTCGGCTTTGGTATGGTGGTACATTGCTCTGTCAAAACAAAACAATCAGATGACTGCATACAAAATGCACATCTTGCAGGCATCCATGCAATCAGATAGCAAGGCGTATCAATCCATTCTACTAGAGCAAAAAAGAAAAACCCATCAGTATATTGGCGAGGGCGCGATTTTTTTACTCCTGATTGTGGCAGGTGCTGGATTTGTGTATGCAGCCATTCGAAAACAATTTGCCATCAGCCAGCAGCAACAAAACTTTATGATGGCCATTACCCATGAGCTGAAAACACCTATTGCGGTGACCAAATTGAACTTGGAAACCTTACAAAAAAGAAAATTAGATGAACAGCAGCAAATTAGTCTATTGAACAATACCCTTCAGGAAACCAATCGAATGAACACCCTTTGTGATAATTTGCTATTGTCCTCAAAAATTGACGCAGGCGGATATCAAATCACCAAAGAAAAAATAGCACTTGCTGAATGGATACTAAAAATGATTGATGACTGCCGGATACGGTATCCCTTCAAAACTTTTCAACTGCACATCACTGCAGATGTAGCCATTGAAGGAGACCCTTTTTTATTGCAAATGGCAGTAAATAATTTAATAGACAATGCTATTAAATACGCACCGAAAGACACACCAATTGATATTCGGGTAGACCAAAAGGCACAACAAGTTGCCATCTCTGTCATTGATCAGGGGATCGGAATCCCCGACCAAGAAAAACAGAATATTTTTAAAAAATTTTACCGAATTGGTACTGAAGCCACCAAAGCCTCAAAGGGAACAGGATTGGGCTTATACCTTGTAGACAAAATTATCTCTGCACATGGCGCAGCTGTTTCTGTTGTAAAAAACGAACCAAAAGGCAGCGTATTTGTTATAGAATTCAAGAAGATGTCATAAACATGGCTCAAAGAAAATTTACCATATTGTTAGTAGAAGATGAAGAAAATCTTCAAGAAGCATTAAAGCTCAATCTGGAGCTTGAAGGGTATGAAGTGAGAAGCAGCTTTGATGGAGCCACGGCCTTGAAAATGGTCAAGCAAGAACATTACGATTTAATCATTTTGGATGTCATGCTTCCAGAGATAGACGGCATTACTGTTTGCGAAACCATCCGATTGCAAAACACTAGAATACCCATATTGATGCTAAGTGCAAAAAACACCAGCGCAGACAGGGTGATTGGGTTGAAAAAAGGGGCAGATGATTACCTCACCAAACCCTTCAATTTGGAGGAGTTGCTGTTGCGGGTGCAGAAGTTGATTACAAAAAACGAGCAACTAGATTCAAGAACAACCCTTTCAGACATATTTGAATTTGGAAAAAACAAGATTGATTTCAATGCCTTGATAGCCGGCAACAAGCACTTGCCGAATAAACGTTTCAGCGTCTAAGTTTTCACATCCCCAATACGGGCAGCAATAGCGGATTTCCATGAGATTATAGGCTAAA
>CAZCCN010000003.1:27188-33422 GCA_964497085.1 uncultured Ferruginibacter sp. | reverse complement strand
GCCTTGGAAGGATACAATAGAAAAGGTGAGCGCATTGCACTGACAAAAAAGGAAGCAATGCTTTTAAAGCTACTAATTGAAAACAAAAACGAAGTGGTCACTCGAGAAAAAATTCTCCAGACGGTTTGGGGTTACAATGTCTTCCCCACCACCAGAACCATTGATAATTTTATCCTGAGTTTCAGAAAATACTTTGAAGAAGACAGCAAACACCCTATTTATTTTCATTCAGTTAGAGGAGTAGGCTATAAATTTTCACATTAGCCTCTTACAAATCTCCCAATAAGGGTCGAATGATTATATCTTCTACCACTGCCTGCGGAGACAATTGGGTAGCTGCAAAAATCATCTCTGCAATATCAGAAGGTTCCATGATTCGTTTGTCGGTATTGTCATAATTACCCCAGGAATCCGTTAAGACCGCACCGGGGAAAACGCCCGTTACTTTAATGCCATGAGGCATCAATTCATGACGAAGGTTTTGGCTGAAACCATTCAACGCAAATTTGCTAATACTATAGGAGCCGCCGCCAGGATAGGCCTTAACGCTGGCCACGGAGCACATATTGAAGATGTGACCACTCTTTCTTGCCATCATGGATGGAAGCAATTTGCGTGTCAAATGATAAGCACTCAAAAGATTGACAGCCAACATTGATTCCAAAGTTCCTGCAGGCTCATCTGTGAGGTTTCCAGGCGAATAGGATCCTGCATTGTTCACCACAATATCAGGCGTGGCATGTGACAGGCAGAAAGAAGCAAAATCCTCTGCCTGTTGCTGGCTAGAAAGGTCTGCTTTGTATACATGAAAGGTGGCTGTCGGATGAATGGCGGAAAGCTCTTCAACGGTTTCTGTCAACGCGTCAAGGTTTCTGGCACATACATATAAACTGGCTCCAGTAGCTGCAAATTTACTGGCGATGGCTTTTCCGATTCCTTTGCTGGCCCCTGTGATTACGATGTTCATGACCGCCCTTTTAGTTGGTAATATAATTATCTTTGTTGTCCTTGTAAAGATAAACAAGGTTCATTGATAAAATATACAGATTGTCTAAAAGCTATAAACATCTTTTCTTTGATTTGGATCATACCTTGTGGGATTTTGATACCAATGCAAAAAATACATTGTTTGATTTGTACAATGAATTCAAACTTAATCAGACAATTGATGCTGCATTTGAAGTGTTCTATACAACATATTTGCACCACAACAAGATTTTGTGGGACCGATACCAGAAAGGGTTTATCACTGTAGACGAGTTGAAGTGGAAAAGAATGTGGCGGACATTGCTGGAATATAAATGCGGAGATGAAAATTTGGCAAAAACCCTGAGTGTCCGGTTTTTGGAGATTCTTCCAACCAAACAATCCTTGTTTCCATATACAAAAGAAATACTCACGTATCTTCAAGACAAGCAGTATCAATTGCACCTCATCACCAACGGATTTGAAACCACCCAATGGAACAAACTGCGCAACAGTGATATTGAAAAGTATTTTTCCCAGGTCATTACTTCTGAAAGAAGCAATTCGGTCAAGCCCGAAAAAGAGATTTTTGAATTTGCCTTGCAACAGGCAGGCGCTAGCATTCAAGAATCGGTAATGATTGGAGACAATCTGGATGCAGATATACAAGGGGCTATCAATATTGGCATGGACAGTGTGTTTGTAAACCACATCAGCGCTTCTGCTCATGTACAACCAACTTTTACCATCACTCACTTACAAGAGCTGGAAGAAATATTTTGATGATGGGCACAAAAAAGCCTCCTATGAAAGGAGGCTTCGTAAATACTGTATGAAACAAATTACATTTCAGCAGTTTTTTTGTCTTTGCTGCACTCTTTAGACTTTTGACAGCAAGACTTTCCTTTAGCACATTTTTTCTTTTTGCCTTTGTCTGAATTTGCAAAAGCAACACCACTGATCAATAAAGCGGCAGTAGCAAACAATAATACCTTTTTCATAATGTTGTTTTTTGATTGATTGATGAATGACTGTGAAATTACAAAAAAGGGCAAAGAAATCAAAATTTCACTAGTGAACCGCACCATGTCTAGAGGGTGGCAATCACTGAAACACCGCCCTGCACCACTTGGTTGAGGCCTACCCGAAGCTGTGTACCCAAGGGCAACAGCAAGTCTACCCGGCTTCCAAACTTGATAAATCCTAGCTCTTCACCCTGTTTCGACTCTTGGCCTATTTGGGCATAATTAACAATTCTTTTGGCCAATGCACCGGCAATTTGTTTCACCAATATTTCTGTCGTTCCCTTTTTGATGACCACCGAGTGGCGTTCGTTTTCTGTGGATGACTTGGGATTCCAGGCGACCAAATATTTTCCTTTGTGGTATTGATTGTATACTATTTCGCCAGTGATAGGGTAACGATTGACATGCACATTGGCGGGACTCATGAAGATAGAAACCTGCAAACGTTTTTCATTGAAATACTCAGAATCGATGGTTTCTTCAATTACAACCACCTTGCCGTCTGCGGGCGCAATGATGCAGTTGTCTTGAATGGTCAGTCGTCGAGCGGGGATTCTGAAAAAAGACACAATAAACAAAAACAGCGCAATGGAAAGAGATATGCATATCCAGCAAAACCAATTGCCCATCGCGGGACACAGCCAACAAGCTAATAGATTCAATGCCGTGAGTATGATGGCGGTAATCGCAATGGTTGCGTATCCTTCTTTGTGAATCGTCATAACAAATGATTGAGTCGCAAATGTACTAACAGAAGCGGAGAATAATGGTCTCTTATAAAAATAAATGAACGTACAGCCACACAAAAGGTGCCGCGAACAACAACGAATCAAATCGATCCAAAAAACCACCGTGGCCCGGCATGAAATGTCCGCTGTCTTTGATGTTGGCCAGTCGTTTGAGCTTGCTTTCAAAAAGATCTCCCAATGTTCCTGTGACAGACGCAGTGCCAGCAATGAGGACCCAATGAATCCAATGAATGGATTGTGTAATGGCCAGACTGCTGCAAAGCCATCCAATGATGCCTACACTTAAGACCACCCCTCCAATCGTTCCTTCCCAGGTTTTCTTGGGGGAGATGGAAGAAAAAGGTGTTTTGCCGATAAGTGATCCAACCAGATAGGCCATGGTATCGTTGATCCAAATAGAAAACAGGATGACACAGGGCAATATCGGCGAATACGCACCCATGCCTGTTTGAAGAGGATGGACAGGCTCTAGATACCGGTGACCTTGCAGGCCCAAATCGACCAATAACATCAAGGGTAAAATGATATAGACCAAGGCCAATGGAAGAAAATAATAGTATCGTTTACCCGCTATCAGCCCTGCAATTTTGCTGAATTCATATAAAGCACCCAATAGCACAATGGCAAACAAGGAGAGAAACAGATACCCGTTAAACAAAAGACCCAACAACATAACCAATGCAAAAACAATTGCGGTGATGGTTCGGGTTTTTAATGTCTGAATATGAATAGCCAATGGAATGGAATTAATGTGAGGCAAGCGGGTTACCGCCTGGTTCATGAATCAGCAACGCTTGTTCACGGGCGTATATTTTCATTTTATTGCTTTCGGAATGTTTCTCTAACAGCCTAAAGAAAACGAATAGGGCAACAACGGCAAGAAGGCCCATCCACCAATCTACTTTCGGATCCAATTCACCCACATCCACTTTCGCTTTTTTGATACTTAAGAAAAACATTTGCGAAACGGCAATGGCATTGTTTAAAAAATGAGCCACAATATTCACCCATAAATTTTTGGTTTTAAAATAAATAAGCCCCAACACAAAACCAAGAATTGCCCGGCTCACAAACAAATACACAGAAAGGTGGATCATGCTAAAGATCAACGCTGTTACGATGATGCCCAATAAAGGGTTCTTCCACCACTTCACCAAGATGTTTTGCAGGGCGCCCCTGAAAAAGACTTCCTCAAACATGGCCGGAAAAAAAGCCATGATGATCAAAGCCAAAATATATTCAGGCACGCTTGTTAAGTTGCTTAACAGAAGCACCTGTTCATTGTAAGCCGCTTCCAGGCTTTTGGCGATCGCATCAAGCGAAGGAAAAAGCGCAATCACTTTTTTGGATGCTTCTTGCAAGGGCATGGCCAACAGATTGGCCATGAAGATGAGCAAAAAGCCTATCGCTACCTGGTAGAGATTCATGTATTTGTTAAAACCCAGCCAGAAAGGATTTTTGCCATTGCAAACCCAGGAATACAAAGCAGCAGGAATAAACAATACGCACAAGGTTCCGACCACTTGCAACATTCGGGAAGCTGAAACATTGGCAGGATCCTTGAGTGCTTCCAGCATGGCTGTTCCCAACTGCGAAAGCGGTGTTCCGGGAGGCACAATGGAAAAACCGATCAGTAATTGCAGCACACTGGTCAGCATCAATCCTGCTCCTAGAAAAAGTAACAACATGCCCAATTGGCCAATTCCTGTAAAACCCTTATTGCTTTTGTATTGCATAGGCCGTTTATTAATTGTAGTTTTGCGATTGCAATATACAAAGAATGCCATGCCCAACATAGGACCCATACAATTACCTCCTTTTCCGCTTTTATTGGCACCAATGGAAGATGTGAGCGATCCACCATTCAGGGCCGTATGCAAGGACAATGGGGCCGATTTGATGTATAGTGAATTCATCAGCAGTGAAGGGCTGATTCGGGATGCCATCAAAAGCAAACAAAAGCTGGATTTCAGCGAAGAAGAACGCCCTTTTGGCATCCAGATATTCGGAGGCGATGAAGAAGCCATGTCAATGAGTGCTAAAATTTGTGAAACCGTTCAGCCGGATTTAGTAGATATTAATTTTGGTTGCCCGGTGAAGAAGGTGGTCAATAAAGGGGCTGGTGCAGGCGTTCTGAAAGACATTGATTTGATGGTGCGATTGACAGAAGCCGTTGTGAAAAGCACGAATTTGCCTGTAACCGTCAAAACCAGGTTGGGCTGGGACGAGCAATCTAAAAATATTGAAGAAGTAGCAGAAAGATTGCAAGATGTGGGGGTAAAGGCTTTGGCAATTCATGGAAGAACACGGGCGCAACTGTACAAAGGCTCTGCCGACTGGACGTTGATTGGAAAAATCAAGAACAATCCCCGCATACACATACCCATTTTTGGTAACGGAGATATTGACAGTGCACAAAAAGCGTTTGAATATAAAAATAAGTATGGGATAGATGGCATTATGATTGGAAGGGCCGCCATCGGCTATCCATGGATTTTCAGAGAGATTAAATCCTATCTGCAAGACAAAACCATCCTTCCTCCACCTACGCTTGAAGAACGAATCGCTGTTTGTAAAAAACATTTACATAAATCCCTGGAATGGAAAGGCCCCATTGTAGGCATCAACGAAATGCGCAGGCATTATACGAATTATTTAAAAGGATTGCCGGGTATCAAGGAGTTTCGGTACAAATTGGTTACCCTCACCGATCCACAGGCCATCAATGAAGTGCTGGACCAAATCAGCGAGCACTACAAGGATTATCAGTTTCAGCACACCCCCATCGAAATCATTGATTACCATCAGAAGTGCCCCTTGTAAGGATGTTGATGGCAATATGTTCTCTACTCAATGTTCAATGCTTTTTTCATTTCCTTTCCCAATGGAGGCACACCCGATTCAAAAAAATGAGTAAGGACGCCTTCTTCATTCACGATATACTTACAAAAATTCCAGGTGGGTGCTTGGTCATTCCATCCGTTTAAACCTTTATTGGTGAGCCATTTGTACACTTCTTGTTGCTGGTCGTTTTTGATCACACCCCCCTTTGTTGCCAATGGAAAATCAACACCGTAATTTTTCTTGCAAAAAGAGGCAATGCTTGCGTCCGTCCCCTTTTCCTGGTGTTGAAAATCATTGGCCGGAAAGCCAATCACTACTATGTTATTGCCATATTGGTCATGTAATTTTTGCAAGTCTTCGTACTGAGCCGTAAAACCACAATCAGAGGCTGTGTTCACCAATAAGATCTTTTTGCCTTTACAGGAAGACAACGGTAGTTGACTGCTGTCGTTTAACAGAATGGTATAGGCGTACAGATCTGTCAACGGCTTGACATTGCCCGCATTGGTGGCAGATTTTTTTTTACCCGACTTCATGATTAAAGGATAAAAAGCTTTTAATATTCGTTGCCTGGTTGTCATATGTTTCGAATCTTTGGTAGCGACTGCCACATACGTGGCTGCACCGGTTAATAAAACGCACAATACAAT
>CAZCCN010000003.1:0-27178 GCA_964497085.1 uncultured Ferruginibacter sp. | reverse complement strand
AGGAATGCCATATCAGCCTATAATTTTTTTAAATAAACCAAGTTTGCCTTTGAAAGGAGGATATTTCATGGCAGGATCAAACCAAGTAGGTGTTTTTAAAATAGACTTTTGATGACTGAAAGTATCAAAAGTATGCTTGCCCTGATAGCCGCCGATTCCACTGAATCCCCTGCCACCGAAGGGCAGGTGATGATTCGTTAAATGCCAAACGGTGTTGTTGACACAGCCACCCCCAAAGGGTACTTGCTCCAGCCATTGCTTCTCGGTGGCAACAGAAGAAGTAAACACATACAAAGCCAATGGATTTTTATTGGCTGCAACGATTTTCATGGCCGCTTCTCGGGTTGAGAAGGTTAGGATGGGTAACAGCGGACCAAAAATCTCTTCCTGCATGATTCGGCTGTCCATTTGTACTTGATCCAGCAAGGTGGGCTCAATAAACAACTTATTTCTGTCTGTACGGCCACCATATAAAATACGCCCATCTTGCAGGTATTGATTGATTCGGTCAAATTGTTTTTCATTGATAATCTTCCCATAATGCGAGGCAGATGCAGGATCTTCGGTAAAAAATTGTTGAATGGTATTTTTCAGGTGTCTGACCAATTCGTCCTTCACCGATTCGTGTACGAGTAAATAATCGGGTGCGATGCATATTTGTCCTACATTGGAAAATTTGGTGACCACAATCCTTCTGGCAGCCACTTGCAAATTGGCATCTGCTTCTACTATACAAGGACTTTTCCCACCCAGTTCCAACGTGACTGGAACAAGTTGTTTTGCTGCCAATTCATAGACGGCTTTGCCAACCGTCGTGCTACCGGTAAACAACACATGATCGAATACAAATTGATTCATCATGTCCGGAACCACCACAGCCCCATCCCCTTCTACAAAACGGATGAATCTCGGATCGAATGTTTCTGTAATCATTTTTTTCATGAGCGCACTCGTGGCTGGTGCATATTCAGAAGATTTAAGCACCATGCAATTGCCCGCAGCAATGGCGCCCACGGCAGGCTTCAACAACAATTGAAAAGGGTAATTCCAGGGGCTGATGATCAATACCACGCCCAGGGGCTCGGGATAAATATAACTCTTGGAGGGAAAATTCAACAGATTGGTTTTCACTTTGGCGGGCTTCATCCAGCGATGCAATTGCTGAATGGCGTAATTGATTTCAGAAAGCAACATGCCATTCTCGCTTACCCAGCATTCTTCGGGGCTCTTTTTCAAATCGGCATACAAGGCCTCGTAGATTTCCTGTTCATACTTTTCTGTAACCTGTTTGAGGGCTTGTAATTGCTTTTTTCTGAAAGCATAGGAACGGGTGGCGCCACTTTCGTGAAACAGGCGCATATCTTGTAATTCGTTAACCGACAGCATTGTTGTAAATTTGTTCTAAAGTTACACAAGAATTGATGAGCGATGAACATTATATGAAGCTTGCACTGGCAGAAGCACAGAAAGCCTTCAACAAGGATGAGGTGCCTGTGGGTGCGGTTGTTGTCATGAACGACACAGTGATTGCCAGGGCACACAACCAGGTGGAGTTGCTCAAAGACAGCACCGCCCATGCTGAAATCCTGGCCATCACCACCGCCTTTCAGTTTTTAGGTAGCAAATACCTGCCTGAAGCCACCCTCTATGTAACACTGGAGCCTTGTTTGATGTGCAGCGGGGCCCTTTACTGGAGCAAAATCGGCCGGATTGTGTTTGGTGCTTTTGATGAAAAAAACAGTTATCGAAGATGCACAGGCACCAATAGTCCTTTTCATCCCAAAACAGCCATCGTAGGAGGCGTGCTCGAATCAGAATGCGCCCAATTGATGAAGACTTTTTTTCAACAGCTGCGCTAAATCATTTTTTAGAAAGCACAAGGGGTTTAACATTGCCAGAGAACAACCTTCCAATGTCTAAACAGCTATTAGATTTGGCATCTTGTCAACACAAATAAATATTACCTTCGCAAAAAAACTACTCATGTCATTTACATTAGCCCCTTTACCTTACGCACACGACGCTTTAGAGCCGCACATTGATGCGCAAACCATGCAGATTCACCATGGAAAGCACCATCAAGCATATGTTGACAACCTGAACAAAGCCATTGCAGGCACGGCTCACGAAAACAAAAGCTTGGAGGAGTTGATCCAACAGGCAGGCAGTATCAGTGCTGCCGTTCGGAACAATGGCGGTGGTCATTGGAACCATACTTTTTTCTGGGCCAGTATGGCTCCCCATGCAGGAGGAGCGCCAACCGGAAAATTAGCCGAAGCCATCAACAGCGCCTTTGGATCGTTTGACGCTTTCAAAGAAAAATTCAGCCAAGCCGGTATGACCCGCTTTGGAAGTGGATGGGCATGGTTGATTGTAAAAGAAGGGAAATTAGATATCTGCTCTACACCCAATCAAGACAATCCCCTGATGGATGTGGCAGAAGTTAAGGGCACGCCTATCTTGGGTGCCGACGTATGGGAACACGCTTATTATTTGAAATACCAGAACAGAAGGGCGGATTACCTTTCTGCATTCTGGAATGTGGTGAATTGGAAAATAGTAGAAGAAAGAATGACTGCTGCTTTGTAAAAGCATTAAAGTTGGATGGGCCTCAGGCATTTCATTTGTGAACATTGTCTGAGGCCTTTTTGTAACTATTAAGGAACGGGGTCGTGCCCATGGCCTCCCCATGGATGACAACTGGCTATTCTTTTGAGCGTGAGCCAACCCCCTTTGAAAGGACCATATTTTTGAAAGGCTTCCACACCATACTGAGAGCAACTGGGCGTATACCGGCATTTCGGACCCAATAGCGGAGAAATCAGCCATTGATAGCCCTTAATCAATAACACAAACGGCACACTAAGGATTCGGTTGATGGTTTTCATGCTGCGTTCTAATCAGTTTTTGAATCAGTTTTCCCATCGCTTCGTGCACAGAGACATAAGAAGGCAAGGTGGTGTCTGTGAAAATAAAGAAGATGGCCATTTGGATTTTCTTCTCCAGCAACAAGGATTCTAATTCGTTTTTTTGAAGCCGATAGGATTCCCTCATCAATCGTTTGATGCGATTTCGGTCTACCGCTTTTTTAAAGTGTCGTGCGCTCACAGAGAAACCAGCCTGCAATGTATGGGGTTGGCTGATCGAAAGCCAGATGGCTTTTATGGGAAACATCGTCAGCGGCTTGCCTGTTGCAAAAACCTGCTGAATTTGTTTGGTGCTTTTCAATCGATGTTCCTTGCCTAAAAAATATCGTTGTGCGGGTTTCAATGAGAACAAGTTAGTAAATGAAATCCATTAAAAAAGCCCTTGCTTGAGCAAAGGGCTGTATAATGATGTTGAATAGAGTTATCTATTTTTTGGAACCATGCTCATCAGAAACAGTCAATTTATGACGTCCTTTGGCTCTACGGCTGGCCAACACTTTACGACCATTCGCATCTTGCATACGTGCACGAAATCCGTGAACAGATTTTCTGCGACGGGTATGGGGCTGATAGGTTCTTTTTTTACCTGGCATTGTTGATTATTTTTTCCTTTTACAAATATTGTTAGCTTGTTTTCATCGGCCAGGCACCATCCCGGCTTCTTGTGAAAGGACGGCAAAGGTAGGCCTTTCAGCAGAAAAAAAGAAGGGAAACAGGTAAAATTCGGGGAATACCGGTTTGGCAGGCTGAAAATCAAGGGTTTCAGGGCAAAATCAGCTTGCAGGAGGCAATGGGTTGGCCATAAAAAAGACTGGCATGGCCATCAAAGTCGATCGAATCACCGGTGGTATAAAACTGTCGAAGTCCGGTTTTGGAACAATTGGTCTCTATTTCAGGGTGGTTTTGAAGGTAGGCAGCCAAGCTGGTGGCAACAATGGCCCCCTGGGACACCACTTTAACCCCTTCCGGTGTATTGGCCTTGATGGTATCCATCAATATCGGATAGTGGGTACAAGCCAACAACAGGGTATCGATGGCAGGATCTTCTTGTAAAATTTGGTCAATATGCAATTTGACAGAATGAGTAGCCTCAGGTGAATGGTACAAATTGTTCTCCACCAGTCCAACCCATTCGGGACAGGCTTCCTGCGAAACCTTCAACGCTGGGAAAAATTTTTGGGTTTCCATAAGATAGGAGCCCGACTGTATAGTTCCTTGGGTTCCCAACACACCTACATGTCCAGATGCGGAATATTGGCCGATCACTTCAGAAGTGGGACGAATCACCCCCAGTACTCTTTTATCAGCACCGATTGAAGGCAAATCGTTTTGCTGAATGGTTCTTAGGGCTTTGGCAGAAGCGGTATTGCAGGCAAGGATCACCAATGGGCAACCTTGTTCAAACAACCATCGTACGGCTTGCAAGGTATATTGATAGACGGTGTCAAAGTCTTTGTCGCCGTATGGCGCACGTGCATTGTCGCCAAGGTAAACATAATCGTATTGTGGCAACACCGATACCATTTCCTTCAAAATGGTCAAGCCACCATAACCACTGTCAAATATACCGATGGGTTGTTGCATCATGATTCAAAAATAACAAAGCCACCTCGTATTCGGTGAGGTGGCTTCTATCTTTTGTAAAAAATGTATTAAGGCTTTTTGGCTGGTGCAGCAGGAGCATCTTTAATACCCAATTTCTTTTTCACCAATGCAAGCACATCGTCTCCGGGAGGGCCAACAATCACCGAGTTGATGTCCAGGATATAAGCATAACCGCTTTCTTTGGCTACCGCCCTGATGGCATCCAGCGCTTTGGTGCGCAAGGGGGCAATCTTTTTTTGCGCTTCCTGCTGGTACATTTCTTGAGCTTGTTGATTCCAGTTTTGCGCGCGTTGGTACAAGGCCACCAATTCGTTGCGTTTGATTTCTTTCATGCTGGGAGAAAGCTTGGCGGAATCTCTTACAAAAAGACTGTCCTTGTCATTCAACTCTTTCATCATATCCTGACCTTGTTGTGCCAAGGAAGTTTGATACTCTTTCAATTCAGCATCCGCTTTTTGTGCTTCTGGCATTACACCGATTAATTCATCTGTGCTGATGTAACCAATTTTGTTTTGTGCAGACGCTCCGAAAATACTCAAAGTCATTGCGGCTACTAAGAATAATTGTTTCATGTGTATATTGTTTGTTGTAGTAAAAAAGTAAACTGATTATTTGATCCCCATGCTTTTCAGTATCTCTTCGCTCTTGTCTAGCTTAGGGTCTGCAAAGATAATGGTAATTCCCTCACTTTTGTCAAGGATAAAATCGTACAGCTTCTGAACAGCATTGTACATTTTGTCTTGAATCGGCTTGATCAGTTCTTGCCTTTTTTTGAACAGGTCCCCTTCAAAGCCAAAGCGCTTTCGCTGTAAGTCTTGCAACTCTTTTTCCTTGTTGAATATCTCGTCTTCTCTTTTCTTTTTGAGGTTGTCGGTTAGCATCACCTGTTCGGCTTCAAAATCGGTGTGCATTTTGTCGATGGCTGTTTGTTTTTGATCAATTTCCTGTTGCCACATTTGACTGAACTGATCGAGTTTGGTTTGGGCATTGGTATATTCAGGAATTTTTCCCAGAATATACTTGGAGTCGATGACCGCATATCGTTGCGCCTGGGCGATTAACCCCATGAACAGCAATGAAAAAGCAAGGATGGATATTTTTCTCATTGAATGCATTTTTTTGTTTACAACTATTCAGCCTCCTGGCCCAGCATGAAGGTGAATTTGGCAGCACCTTTCAAACCGGTTGTTTGATTGTATCGGTCGATTCCTATGCCATAATCAAATCCCAAGAGACCAAACATGGGCAAGAAAAAGCGCATGCCTACCCCAACTGATCTTCTGAGTTTGAAAGGATTGTAGTCTTTGAATGAATACCATCCGTTGGCTGCTTCAAAGAACGCCATGCCATAAATGGTGCTGCTGGCATTGGTGCTGAATGGATAACGCAACTCAACAGAGTATTTGTTGAAAATGGTAAAGTATTGAGCGGGTGTTCCGCCATCCGGATTTACTTTAGGATCCGAGCTGCTATAAACCGGATAACCTCTGTGTGCGATAATGTCATAACCCAACAACGCATAGGTGTTACTCAGGCCGGCATCACCCACCTGAAAGCGCTCGAAAGGGGAAATATCTAAATTGGAATTATACTTTCCAATAAAGCCATATTTCGCTGCCGCTTTTAAAATGAATTGTTTGTTTTTTTCAGCACCCCTCGCGCGGCCAATAGGCGTATACCATTCACCATTGAAGCGCCATTTGTGGAATTCAGGCAGTTCATATTTATTGGTTGTATTGGAAGAGATGCCCAACAAAGAATAGGGCAAGGTAAACTGGCCACTCAGCATGAAATTGGATCCGCTGGTTGGAAAAATCGGATTGGGACCGGCAGAATTACGCAGCAATGCAATTTTCAAACTGATATTGGTGGAGGTTCCATTGCTCAAGCCACTGAAAATGTTGCTGTAATTTTTGAGTTTGTATTGCTGAAAATTCAAGGAATACACGAGGTTAAAATAATCATCCGGCCATTTCAGCTGCTTACCCAAAGAGATCCCGAAGCCCACCGTTTTTACATAGGATGTATCGCCACAAGTTCTGCAATAGCCGCCATATGAATTGATGGCATTGGCGTATTTGGTATTAAAATAATTGATGGAAAATGAATTGCGCTTGTTTCCACCCAACCAAGGTTCCGTAAAAGAGAAATTATACGAACGATAAGCTCGACCGTTGGACTGTGCCCTTAAGCTTAACCGTTGTCCGTCACCCGAAGGCAACGGATCCCAGGTAGAGCGGCTCGTGATGTTCTTGATAGAAAAATTATTGAATGTGACGCCCAGTGTGCCGGTCAATCCGATTCCACCACCGAACCCTGCCGACAATTCCAACTGATCAGAAGATTTCTCTTCCACTTCCCAGTTGATATCAACCGTTCCGTTGTCTGCATTCGGTATGACATTGGGATTGATTTTTTCTGGATTGAAGAAACCCAGTTGAGACAATTCACGCTGGGTACGGATGATGTCAGCACGGCTAAATTTTTGTCCGGGAACGGTACGCATTTCACGCAGGATTACATAATCCTTTGTTTTGTCGTTACCCGTTACCGTTATTTTGCCGTAAGTCGCTTGAGGACCTTCAGTCATTCTAATTTCAAAATCAATGGTATCATTGTACACGGCTGTTTCTACAGGATCCAATCTAAAAAAGAGATAGCCGTCATCCTGGTACAAGCTGCCAATGTCGCCGCCCTCTGCCGACAATTGCTTGCCTAAGCGCTTGTTCAACAACTCTAAATTATAAATGTCTCCCTTTTCAATTCCGAGCAACAAATTCAATACTGAATCAGAATATTTGGTATTGCCCCTCCAGCTAATGTTGCCAAAATAATACCTTCTGCCTTCTTTTACCTTGATGTCGATGTCAAGGTTTCCTTTGCTGTTGATGATTTGCGTATCGGCTACAATCATGGCATCCCTCAAGCCCTGTGCATTGTAATAATCAAGTACTTTTTCTTTGTCTTCTGTGTATTTGGTCTCATTGAATTTGGAACCACTGAATAATTTGAAGCGAACGTACGGATCGAGGATCTCTTTTGTTTTAACAGGAGAGAGAAAACCAAAACTTCTGAAATACTGCTTAGCGCTAATACCCGAAGCGGTATCACCGTAAGGACTAACGGGTGTATGGGGAAACAAGGTGAACCTGGTCATTTCCTTGGTGCCTTTCATTTGTTTTTTAAGCTTGAGGTCTTGCACTTGTTCATTACCAGAAAAATTGATGGTATTGATTTTTACTTTGTTTCCTTTATTGATGGTAAATGTGAGAGAGGTGCCATTGGCAATACCCGTCACGGGTGTCTCTGCAATATCAATTGTCACATTTCGATACCCTTTTTCATAAAAGAATTTTCGGGTGGCTTCCACGGCGCTCAACTTCATGTTTTCAGTCAACACCCTGTCTTTGGATAAGCCAATTTTGGTATCCAGGTCATCTATGTCTCCTTTTTTGATGCCGATGAATTTGTAATCAATCAGTCGAGGTCTTTCTTTGATGGAAATCTCTAAAAAAATAGTCGACTCTTCCAGTTTGACAATATCAATTTGCACACTCGATACAAGACTCTGTTTCCACAATTTGGCAATGGCTTTTCCAAAAGCATCAGAGCCTGGTAATTGCACTTTATCTCCTACGGCCAAGCCTGAAATGGACACAATCAAATTGGGGTCAAATGCCTGGGCGCCGACAACGGTGATGCCACCAATGGTGTAATTTTTGGGGTATTTGGAATTGAATATTTCTTGCAATGCCGGATCAACGGACACGGGCAACGTATCTTTCTGTGCCAGAAGATGCTGACTCAATAACAACAACCCTGCGATAAGTAAAAATCTATTATAAGTCCTGTGCATCAATTGGTTTTTTCGATTGGCAAATTAAGCCCATTAATGAAAAGTATTTGTTAAATGAAATCCTTTGAATGGTTTGTTTTTATTGGTTTTAAACGTTTTACGCCTTCAATTGCGCCCCTGTTTTGCCAAATCTTCTTTCCCTTCCTTGAAAATCGACAATGGCATCATATAAATGCTCCTTCCTGAAGTCTGGCCAAAGTGTGTCCGTGAAATACAGTTCAGCATAGGCCAGCTGATACAACAAAAAGTTACTGATGCGACATTCGCCGCTGGTCCGAATCATTAGTTCCGGATCGGGAATACCGGCCGTCGTCAGGTATTGTTCAAACACTGGTTGCGTGATGGATGCAGAAGTCAATTGACCCGATTCAACAGCGGCTCCAATGGCCCGAACGGCTTGCAAAATTTCCCACCTGCTGCTGTAACTCAAGGCCATGATCAGCCGAAGGCCTGTATTGGCGTGTGTTTCACGAATGGCTTCTTTTAATTCAGCAATGGCATTGGGCGGCAGCATGCTTGTGTCTCCGATCACTTGAAGCTGGATATTGTTTTTGTTGAGGGTGGGCACTTCTTTTCGGATGGTGCTCACCAGCAATTCCATCAATCCTTGTACTTCTGATGCCGGACGATCCCAGTTTTCTGTGCTGAAGGCATACAAAGTCAGGTATTGAATACCCAGGGCTGCGGCGCCTTCTACCACCGATCGGACACTTTCCACACCGTGAAAATGGCCATACAGCCGATTTTCGCCTTTTTCTTGTGCCCATCTGCCATTGCCATCCATGATGATAGCGATGTGCTTAGGGAGTCTGTCGGTATTGATCATTTGCATACTGCTCATACAACCGCTGAATTGGGGCCATCTACAAGGCAGCAAAAGTAACAAAATTTAAGGGAACCAACGCGAAATCAGCCAAATGGGCTCATGGGCATTCATCAATGGTGCAAACAAGACAGCCGCTGTCAAGACAGCGGCTGTAAGATGTATAAAGAATTCGTTTTACTGCGTAGGGCAACGGTAAGAGCTGATGTTGAAAGAGAGGCCGATTTCTGCCACGACAAATTGGTCTTTTTGTTTGCTCCACCCACGTTGTCTGCCGGGCACACTGCTCAAAGGATTATTAGGGTCAATTTCATATGATCGGTCTTGCAGCAAATAAGCAATGGAATAGCCGTTGGGACCATCGGGGAAATAAGGGTCTTTGGGCGCATAGGTGGTGCTCACATCATCCAGGTAATCGGTGGTGGTGAAATGTTGGGTTACCTCAAAAGACAGATTCATCTTCTGATTGATGCTGTATTTAATCCCGACGCCGAAAGGAATGCTAAAGGCCGTGGTGCCATATGGCTTTCTGCCCATGTATCCACCGTTTTGGCCTTCGGTTCCCAATGGACGCAAAAACACTTTTGAACCGCGGTAATAGGTGTAGGGGTCGTAGCTAAAAATGCCCACACCAAGTGTAACATAGGGCGTGAAAAAATACAATGGATCTCCCGGAATGTATTTCATAAAATTAAAATCTCCTTGCAGGGCAAACTCGTATACATTGGAATTAAAACTCAGGTTCCTGGTCCTTTGGTAAGCATTTTTACTGTAGGTATCACTGTAACCAAGCTGGGCAAACCTTCCGGCAGCCCGAACGCCGATGTAATTTCCAAATTGTTTGCGGAAAAAAATACCGACCGCCGGCTTGGGGTTGTTCAAACCCAGTTTGGTGTTCAAATCTCCAAAATAATGAGCTGCCCCCACCGTCACGCCAAATTCTCCTTCATGAAAATACCCATTGGATTGGCTGAAAGAATGGCTTGTACACAAGAACGCAACCAAGAAAACAATGATACGATTCACTTTAGTCATTTTATTAGGTTCTGAATTATTGCTTGTAAAGATATGGCAACAGATTGTAATGGAAGATTTTGAGCGCCGAAAATAGAAAAATGCATGATAATTAACAGAGCTTTAGGCAATTGCGCCGTATACAGCCGGAGCGGAAACTCATTGATTTTTTTCCACTCTAAGGCCGGCACTCATCACATGCAAGAGCGGTTCATCACGCATGATGTGGAAGAGGCTATACGTGTACAAACCTGGCTTTTTAAACCGACAAGACGTGTATCGCTTTCTGACTTCCCAAATGTCATTCATGCCGGTTCCTTCCCAGCCATTGGCATCGTCTCCCAAAGTGAGGTTGATTTTTTGAAAGTTATGTTGCCTGTCCTCCGGAGATTGAATGCCCAGTTGCAACCAGATATTGTTGTACAAATATGCATCGGTATGGCGCAACACAATGGATACATTATAAATAGCATTGGTATCGGTGATGAGAAACTGTCCTTGTGCCGTATCCGTCGCTTTCCATTCGTGATGGGCAAACGAAGTGTTTTTTTCATATACATCCATCTGCTTGCAGGCATGCAAGCTCAATAGCATGATGCCCAACAAACCCAAAGCGACTTGACGGGCGAAAGAAGGAATCGTTGAATAGGATTTTTTATACATCAGTCGAAGCATCTTTTACAATACGTTTAAGACTTGTTCTTTCGCTTTTTCCAGTTCATCTTTCATCGTCACCACGCATTTTTGAATGTCCGCATCGTATGCTTTGCTACCAGTGGTATTGATTTCTCTTCCGATTTCCTGTAATAAAAAAGACAGTTTTTTTCCCTTGCTGGCATCGGATCCATGTACGATTTCATTAAAGTATGTGCAATGTTGCCTGAGCCGAACCTGCTCCTCATGGATATCGATCTTCTCCATATAATAAATCAGCTCCTGTTCCATTCGGTTTTGATCAATCTTTTCTTTGCCTACATGTTTTTCCAACAATTGATTGATTTCTTCTTTAATCCGCACCTTTCTATTTGGCTCCCATTTCAAAATGGCTTCTTCCTGTAGGTGGATGTTGGCAATGCGAAGCAATAGATCTTTTTGTAAAGATGTTCCTTCTTCCTCCCTGTGCCGATTCAATTCGTCAATGGCGGTGGTCAGAATATTTTTGAACTGTGAAAAGTCATCTTCCTGCAAAAATTCATTGCTGGGTGAAACCACTTCTGGCAATCGCAATAAAGAGCTCAGGATGGCATGGGTATCCAGGGAAAGCTCTTCGGAGAGGTCCTTGAGTTGCGTATAATACGCCCGGATTAAGTCCGTATTGATGGTCACAGGCCTGGAAGCGCCGTTCTGCTTGATGCTGATGTAGCAGTCTATGGTACCCCTGATCAATTGTTCCTGCAAAAGATTTCGTATGTCAAATTCATAAGGCTTCAACAGTGCCGGAAGCTTAAGTTGCAATTCAAATTGTTTGCCGTTTAAAGCTTTCACTTCAACCAAGAAAGTCTTGTCTCCGATCGTTCGTTCAGCCCTTCCAAAACCCGTCATGGATTTAAGCATATGCTTGTATTTTTATTGCAATGTAAATGATTTATTGCTTTGAAAAAACAGAATTGAAGACATTAAAAAAGCTTGGCAATTTTCAGCCAAGCTTTAATATATGGGTGGGTTAGTAAGTACAGGGATATTATCCCCTACACAATATTAAAAATAATTTTGATTATTAAGAAAAAAAATGACAAGTATTTTATCAACATTTTTATTTTGCTTGTGGATAAGGATACAGGAAATCATTTCATTTTTATGATGGATGCATGCTGCAAAAAAAAATCACGTTTGATAGTTTACAAAAAATATTCTTTGAAAATATTGAAAACACTATGCTTTCAAAAGATGATTAAAAATAAATTCTTTTTTAAAATCAATGATTGTATGTGACGATTGCATTGGATATTGCTTGAAAAAAGTATGCTTGAGCCCATCAAAAAAAATAGTGGCGGCATCCATTATATTTAAAAAATGGCTGTTTTTCAATAAAATATTCCATAACTGAAAGCATGTTACCTTTGTATAAACAGAAACAACACCATTATGAAATTCCCATCTCCCATCGCCACTGATTGGATTGCCTCTTTCATCGGTGCACAAGTAGTTGGCAATGCATCGGCACTGGCAACTGGCATCAATGAAATACACAAGGTGGAAGCAGGCGATTTGGCATTTGTGGACCATCCTAAATATTACGACACATGTTTGAACAGTGCCGCAACTTTTATCATCATCAATAAAGCCCTGGAAGCACCAGCTGGCAAAACATTGTTTGTGGTAGACAATCCTTTCGAGGCCTACTGTAAAATCGTGCGCCACTTCCGGCCATTTGAAGCAACACATCAAATGATCAGCGAACAAGCCACCATTGGAAAAGATACCGTAGTCTTTCCGGGCGTGTTTATTGGGAACCATGTAACCATTGGAAACAATTGCATTCTGTATCCCAATGTAACCATCCTGGAACATTGCCACTTGGGAGACAATGTGGTGGTGCAAGCCGGCACCACGATTGGAAGCCATTCCTTTTATTACAACACCAAAAAGGACAGAGAGCGTTGGTATACAAAAATGCCGGATGGCGGCAGGGTCATCATCGAAGACGGGGTGGAAATTGGAGCCAATTGCACCATCGACAGAGGGGTAAGCCATGACACGCTCATTGGCATGGGCACCAAAATGGACAACCTGGTTCACGTCGGACACGATACGGTCATTGGTAAAAACTGTCTGATTGCTGCACAGGTGGGTATTGCCGGAGCCACTACTTTGGAAGACGGGGTGACACTGTGGGGACAAGTCGGCGTCAACAAAACCCTGACCATCGGACAAAATGCTGTGGTCTTTGCACAAAGTGGAGTGCCCAGTAGTTTGGAAGGAAACAAGGTTTACTTCGGCACCCCTGCTTTGGAGGCCAGAGAGAAACAAAAAGAATTGGTGTGGATCAAAAGAATCCCGGAATTATGGGACAAAGTGATGAAGAAATAAATGGTCGCCATCAAGCTTGCAACTGGCGACACGTATACTGTATGGTTTCTTCCAGCGGCAGGTATGCAAAGCCGGGTAAAAAAGATTTCAATTTTCCATTTTCAAAATACACATGTGCGAGCGCAGTAGCGGCAGTTTCTTTGGTAATCAAAGGCGGCTTGCCTGTGAATAGGCTTTTGCAGGCCTCTAATCGCCATACCAATGCTGCTATCCAAGGCGTCACTTTTTTAGACGGTCTTTTTTTGCCAAAAGCATCCGCAATCTGATTGAACACATGTTGATAGGTAGCATTTTCGGCACTCACAATAAATCGTTCGGCTGTAATATCAGACTCCATCAGCAGCAGCATTGCTTTGCACACATCCCTCACATCTACAAAGCCTGTTGTTCCATCAGTATACCAGCCAAATTCATCAAACACGTTTTTAAAAATAGCCGTGGAGCCTAGCGACCAATTGCCCGGACCCAAAATAATGGTCGGATTCACCATCACTGCATTCAATCCTTCGGCAATGCCTCTCCACACTTCCAGTTCGCCCAAAAATTTGCTCTGTCCGTACACACTGTTGCTGGTTTCTTTGGTCCAATGGGCCGTTTCATCAATGGATTGATCTTCCCGCAGCCTGCCCAATGCAGCCACAGAGCTGACATGCACCATTTTAACGATTCCGGCTTCCAGGGAGGCGTTGACCATGTTGGCCGTTGCTTTTACATTGATGTCGTACAAGGCCTTTTTGTCTTTCCCCGAAAAGCTGACTTTCCCCGCACAGTGGTATACGTATTGAACATCGCGCATACAAGCTTCCAGTGCCACCACATCCAACAAATCACAAGTAACAATGTCAAGATTGTCTTGCGAAGGGATCGATAAAGATGTTTTGTTCACCATGGCACGAACCCGATGGCCAGCCGACAACAATTGGTTGACCAATGTGGAGCCCAGCAAACCGGCCGCTCCGGTAACCAAATGAACAGGCTTTTCTTTTTGTAAGGAAGTGTACAAGATTAAGCGTTTGTGTAATGATAAAAGCCCTGGCCAGTTTTTCGGCCCAAGAGTCCTTTTGCAACCTTTTCTTTCTGAAGGGTGGCAGGTTGGAAACGAACGGCTCCGTCAAAGGCCTGGTATAAAGATTCAGATACGGCAAGATTGATGTCCATTCCAATCAGGTCCATTAATTTGAAAGGACCCATTTTAAAGCCAGTCGCTTCCATGATTTCGTCTACCTGTTCAATCGTGGCCAAGTCTTGTTCTACTAGTTTCATGGCTTCCAAATAATAATGCCTTGCTACCCGGTTGACAATGAATCCAGGCGCATCTGTGCAATGAACGGGCGTTTTGGAAAGTTGCCGACAAAGGATCATGAGGTCTTGAATCACAGTGCTTTTGGTTAAAGGGGCTTCCACCACTTCTACCAGTTTCATGATTTGGGCCGGGTTGAAAAAATGCAAACCAGCTACCCTTTCCGGATGCGGAACCTGTGATTGAAGAGACGCAATGGATAAAGATGAGGTATTGCTCGCAAAAATGGTTTCGGGTGGATTGATGGCAGCCAATTGTTGAAACAACGCCACTTTGGCATCTATAATTTCAACGATTGCTTCTACAATCAATGAAGCTTTGCAATCAGTGATCGAAGTTGTAAATGTGATGGCCGACCCTATTTGCTCTTTCTCAGCGGATGACAATTTATTTTTGGCTACTAAGCTGTCCAGGTTTTTATGAATGGATAGCTTTGCCTGTTGTATGACGGCAGGATTGGTATCAAACAGCGTTACAGGAAATTGATGCTGGGCTGCGGCCAAGGCAATACCAGACCCCATCGTTCCTGCACCGGCAACACAAATGGTATCTACCATAGGAATGAATTTTGAAAAATTTATACCGCGCTGGTGAATTGTTTCAGAAAACGAACATCGTTTTCGCTGAACAGTCTTAGGTCTTTTACTTGATAGTTGAGCATGGTGATTCTTTCAATACCCATGCCAAATGCAAAACCTGTGTATTTGGTGCTGTCTATCCCACAGTTCTCCAATACCTGCGGGTGCACCATGCCACAACCCAGGATTTCCACCCAACCTGTTTTTTTGCAAACATTGCAACCATCCCCCTTGCAAATCAAACAACTAATGTCCATTTCTGCACTGGGTTCGGTAAAAGGAAAATAAGATGGCCTGAATCGTACTTGGACATTGCTGCCAAACATTTCTTGCACAAAGAAGTACAGGGTTTGTTTTAAATCGGCAAAAGAAACATGCTCATCAATGTACAAGCCTTCTACCTGATTGAAAAAACAATGCGCTCGGGCACTGATGGTTTCATTTCTGTATACCCTGCCTGGGCAGATAATGCGCAATGGCAAATTTCCTTTTTGCATTTCCCTGATTTGCACACTGCTCGTATGGGTACGAAGCAGCCAATCAGGCTGTTGAGAAATGTAAAAAGTATCCTGCATGTCCCTGGCAGGATGGTTGTCTGGTAAGTTGAGTGCGGTGAAATTGTGCCAATCGTCTTCAATCTCCGGCCCCTCAGCCACAGAAAAACCGAGCCTTTGAAAAATAGAGACAATTTTGTTGTGCACCACGCTGATGGGATGGCGCGCGCCCAAAGCTATGGTCTCTCCGGGAAGCGAAAGATCTTGTTGGGCAGTTTGTGCATGGCTGGCAGAACCCAAAGATTGAATCAATGATTCGTAAAAAGATTCAGTATATAATTTGAATTCGTTTAGGATTTGTCCGGCTACTTTCTTTTGATCGGCGGGCACATTTTTCATTTCCCCCATGATGGATTTCAACAACCCCTTCGTGCCAAGGTACTTGATTCTAAAAGCTTCGGCTGCCTCTTTGTCTTGTATCACAAGGGCGGCTATTTCAGCTTTATGATTCTCAATTTGTTTGATTAATTGATCCATAGAACAAAGGTACTATCCAAAAGTTAAAAAAGGAGTCGATAATTTGACTAATTGAAAAAAAGAATACCTTTAAACAACAAAAAAATATACTCATGTCACTATTTAAATCCAGCAATCCAACTTTGTCTGAAAAGAAATTCAGAGATACGGTAATTGGCCCCATGGCCACCCAAGAAGAACGCATGACCCTACAGGGGACCCTGCAAAAGTTTGGCTTTATGTTACTCATGCTGATGGGCACCGCCTTTTATTCTTGGAAAGAAGTGAGGAAAAGATGTATTGCCCTTGGTGGCGGGTGGGGCCATTGGCGGACTGATTGTGGCACTGGTGTTGACATTTAAAAGAGCCTGGTCTCCTTACCTCGCGCCGCTATATGCATTGTTGGAAGGCTTATTCATCGGAGCCATTTCCGCCCTGTTCAACCTGGCTTATGACGGTATCGTACTCAATGCCATTGGACTGACTTTTGGTGTAGGCATCAGCATGTATTTTTTATACACCGCAGGCATCATACGGGCCACAGAAAAATTCAAGGCAGTGGTGATGACCGCTACGGCTGGCATTGGAATTTTTTACCTGATTGTGTGGGTCATGAGCTTATTCGGATACAGCAACTTTCATTTTCTACATGAAGGAAGCACTTTTGGAATTGTGTTTTCATTGGTGGTAGTGGTGATTGCGGCTTTAAACCTGATCATGGATTTTGATATGATCGAGCAAGGTTCGTCGCTGGGAGCGCCAAAATACATGGAATGGTACGGCGCCTTTGGCCTGATGGTTACTTTTGTTTGGTTGTACCTGGAAATTCTGAGACTCCTCTCCAAATTGAACAGCAGGGATTGATACGATTGTTTTGATATCAGTTATCTATCTTATATAAAGTCGAGAACGTTTCTCGACTTTTTTATTTACTTTGAATCAAATTAAAGCCACACATGAAAAAAACAGCCCTTTGGATGGTTTGTTTGCTGACAAACGCTATGGTATTTGGACAAGCCACCTTACTAGAAAAAGTAGTTAGAAAAAGTAATGAGATTATTATCCCATACGAAAAATACAAACTCCCCAATGGGTTGGTGGTCATTATTCACGAAGACCACAGTGACCCACTGGTGCATGTGGATGTTACCTATCATGTAGGTAGCGCCCGAGAAGAAATTGGCAAAAGTGGATTTGCGCATTTTTTTGAGCACATGCAATTCCAGGGCAGCGACCATGTGGCAGATGAACAACATTTTAAAACAATCACAGAAGCGGGTGGCACACTGAACGGAAGCACCAACCTGGATCGTACCAATTATTTTGAAACAGTTCCCAGCAATCAACTGGAAAAGATACTGTGGCTAGAAGCAGACAGAATGGGTTTCTTTTTGGATGCAGTGACACAACAAAAATTTGAAGTACAAAGAAGTACGGTTAAAAACGAACGTGGCCAGAACTACGACAATCGACCCTATGGATTAATGGGCGAATGCACCAGCAAAAATCTGTATCCTTATGGGCATCCTTACAGCTGGCTGACCATCGGATATGTGGAAGACTTGAACAGGGTGAATGCAAACGATTTGAAAAACTTTTTTCTGAGGTGGTATGGACCTAACAATGCCACCCTTACGATTGGAGGAGACATCAATCCCGACAAAGCCATCCAATTAGCGACCAAATATTTTGGAAGTATCCCAAAAGGACCGGAAGTCAGCAAAACCATCTTGCCTTCTGTAACCATGGAACAAAATCGGTACGTCTCTTATGTAGACAATTATGCCCGGCTTCCGATGCTCACGAAGACCTATCCTACCGTTCCCAATTACCATCCAGACATGGCTGCACTCGCCTGCTTGGCACAAATTCTCGGACAAGGTAAAAATGCTGTTTTATACCAGGAATTCGTAAAGACCCAACAAGCCTTGCAAGCCTCTGCCAACAGTCGACTGTCAGAGTTGGCCGGCGAGTTCAGTATTCAATTGGTGCCCATGCCGGGAAAAACATTGAGTGATCTGGACAGCTTGTTTGAAGTGGCATTGACCACATTCGAGAAAAGAGGGGTGACCGATGAAGACATTGAAAAGTTTAAAGGAGGTATTGAATCTCAATACATCAATGGGCTGCAAAGCGTTTCAGGAAAAATATCCCAACTGGCCGCTTTTCAAACATTTACAGGGAACCCCAATATGATTGGATCCATGTTGAAGATGTACCAATCTGTTACCAAAGAAGATGTGTGGAGGGTGTACGATGCGTACATTCGAAACAAACACTGTGTGACCCTCAGCGTATTGACAAAAAACAACCCCAATGGGGTGGCGAAGCCCAATAATTATAGCATCGATAGTGCACATTACCAAAAACCCGATTACGGTTACGAAGGTCTTACCTATGTAAAGGGTGTGGATGCATTTGACAGAAGCAAGATGCCGGAAGCAGGACCTGCTCCCTTATACAATGCGCCTCATTTTTGGAAGAAAAAACTGGAAGCCGGCAGCTTCGTCATCGGAACAGAAAAGAAAGAATTGCCGCTCATCAACATGAGCATTACCATTCCTGGTGGTCATTTGATGCAGTACAATGATACCGCTTCTATCGGACTCGCTGGTTTTGTGGCCAGTATGCTCAACGAGGATACAAAAAATTATACCGCAGAACAAATGTCAGTGGCCCTTCAGAAACTGGGCAGTAGCATTTCTGTGTCCAACACCATCGATGGCATTCGATTTTCTGTGCAGAGCTTGGTAAAGAACATTGATCAAACGATCCTGCTCCTGCAAGAAAGAATGCTCAGGCCTAATTTCACCGAAAGCGCCTTCAATAGAATCCAAAAGCAGGCGTTGGAAAGTTTCAAACAAGCCAAATCGCAGCCGGCGACGATTGCAAACAACGTGTATGAAAAGTTGTTGTACGGTCCAGACAACATCTTGGGCATGAGCGACAATGGTACAGAATATACCATCAGGCATTTGACCCTTCAAGATGTACAGTCATTTTACCACAACTCCCTCACGGCAACCAATGCCAAAATTGTGGTGGTGGGTGATATCCAACAAGAGGCTATTCTCAAAAAGTTGTTGTTCATCAACCAGCTTCCCAAAAAAGAGATATTTGTTCCGAAGCCCAAAGTGAACACCGCTTCCGCTGCAACTGCTATTTATATTGTTGATATCCCTAAAGCAGCACAAACTGAATTTAGAATTGGCAAACTGGTCAATCTCCCATACGAATTGACAGGAGAATATTACAAAGCAGATATCATGAACTATGTGTTGGGTGCCAATTTCAACAGTCGGTTGAATTTGAATTTGCGGGAAGACAAGGGATGGACCTATGGGGCAAGGGGAAATTTTAGTGGGGACAAATACAGTACCCGTTACACATTCAGCGCGGGCATCAGGGCAGATGCCACTGATAGCGCCCTGACCCAAATATTAAAAGAAATCAATGAATATTGCGAACACGGCATTAAAAAGGAAGAAATGGCCTTTATGAAAAAGGCACTTGGCCAGAGAGATGCCTTGCAATATGAAACCATGAGCCAACAATCGGGCTATTTGAACCGAATCTTGGAATACAATTTGCCAGCCACCTATGTGGCTACACAAATGGACATGCTGAATCGGATTACGACGGCAGAAATCAATGCGCTCGCCAAGAAATGGCTGCAGACGAAAGACATGCACATTTTACTGGTAGGGGATAAATCTAAAATAGCACCCAGCCTGCAAAAATTCGGACTGCCCATCATCGAACTGGACACGGATGGCAACAGAAAGTAATGGAGCTTTTGAATGGATTACAGCACAATGCTACTAGCCGCCCACTGGGTGAGCAAGCCAATCAAGCAACCCAGATATATATCTTTGGGCACGTGACTGCCTAAGTAAAGCCTGGCCGAACAGACCAATCCTGTGATCACCAGGACCATAGAGATAGGCCATGTCATCAACATATCGCTTTGCATTAGCAATAAAAAAAAGATACCGAGCCAGCCGCCCAGTGCAATCGCATGCATGCTTACTTTGAAATAGATATTGGCAAGCAGAGCAGCAGAGGAAGCCAGAAAAATACCAAACAAGAAAGAAGTGAGAATCGGCGGATACTGGTTTTGCTGTTTGAAAACTGTGTAGGTCCAGAAAAAAAAGATCCCTGTAGCGATGTAAGGAATGATTCTGTCTTTCTGGGTTCTTAAAAAGAACGAATCGATGAATCCCAATGCTTTCAAGAGTAAAACCGTAACCACAGGGTATACGATCAGGTTCAATATAATGATCACGATGGTTTGCAGTTTCGCTTCGGGTGAGAAACCAACAAAGGCCGATGGATGAACATATATTAAAAACCAAAGCACATATAAGGGAATAAAAATCGGATGAAAAACATACGAAAGAAAGACAGCAACAATCTTTAGCACCGGGTGAGATGGTTGGTTGAATTCGGTTTCGGTTGAAGGCAAGTCTGCAGGTTCTTTCATATTCTCAGGGAAAGGTTATAGAATTTTTCTAAGGCGGGCAACAGGTATATTGAGTTGTTCTCGGTATTTGGCAACGGTTCTGCGGGCAATATTGTACCCCTTCTCCTGAAGCATGTCTGTCAATTGCTCATCACTGTACGGATTTTTTTTATTTTCTTCCTGAATAATATCGGTGAGGATTTTTTTAACCTCCCGGGTGCTCACCTCTTCGCCGCTCTCTGTTTGTAATTTTTCACTGAAAAAAAACTTCAGGCGATAAGTGCCAAATTCTGTTTGTACAAATTTGCTGTTGGCCACTCTACTAACTGTTGAAATATCCAAATTTGTTTTTTCAGCAATGTCTTTCAGGATCATGGGCTTCAAATCGATTTCATCGCCGGTAAGAAAAAAAGCCTGCTGGTATTCCATAATGGCCAGCATGGTGGCCCGAAGGGTGTCTTGTCTTTGCTTAATGGCATCAATGAACCATTTGGCCGCATCTAATTTTTGCTTGATAAACAAGACCGCTTCTTTTTGTCGCTTGTCAGTTTTGGTTCCTTTCTCGTAATCTTTCAGCATGTCTTTGTAACCATCGCTGATGCGCAAATCGGGTGCATTCCTACTGTTCAACACCAACTCCAAATTGCCATTGGTATTGATGATAAAAAAATCCGGAATGATGTAATTTTCTCCTTTGTCCGTCTCGCCAATGTTGCTGCCAGGCCGAGGATTGAGTTTGACAATGTGCTGGATAATCTCCCTTAGCTGCTCATCTGACAAATGGAGGCCCTTCTGGATTTTTTCGTAATGCTTTTTCGTAAACTCATCAAAGTATTTTTCCAATACAGAGATGGCCAATGTAACGTAGCTGCCCTGATCGGTTTTACGCTTCAATTGCAGCAATAAGCATTCTTGCAGGCTTCTGGCCCCAACACCCGGTGGATCAAATTGTTGAATCTGTTCAATCATTTGAAGGATTTGGGCTTCATTGGTCTCCATGTTTTGACGAAACGCCAAATCATCAACAATAGCTGCCGGCTCTCTTCTCAAATAGCCATCATCGTCTAAACTCCCAACAATCTGCTCCGCGATTTTACGATCGGTAGGGTCTAATTTGAGGAGGCCTAGTTGGTGCAACATCAACTCATTGAAAGAGGCTTCGACCTTATAGGGAATGACCCTGTCATCATTCAGTTCGGGATAATTTTCATCTCTCAGTTTGTAATCGCCAACTTCATCGTCTCCTTCCTGCACGTAGTCACTCACATCTACATCATCGTATTCTTCTTCGGTTCCTTCCAATTCGGTTTCCTGGTCTGCAGAATCGGCAAACTCATCTTTAATGCCTGTTTCGTCCTCAAAGGAATCTTCTCCGAATTCAAGTGCAGGATTTTCTTCCAGTTCTTCTTTGATTCTTTCCTCGAGGTGGGCTGTAGGGATTTGCAGCAATTTCATCAATTGAATTTGCTGAGGAGATAGCTTTTGAAGCAGCTTTTGTTGAAATGTTTGCTGAAGTGCCATACCCTGATAAAAATAATTTGTATAAATGGTTGCGCCCTGCAGCGCTTACATTCAATGGTAAAATTACAATATTGCCGGGCTTTCGGTGAAAGAAAAAAAGGTATTTTTCCTGAGCACTTACGATTTCATTTTCTTAGGTAAAGGACGATGGCTTACAGACAATCGCCCGTCTGGCCAATTATTTGATTTTAGGTGGCGTGGCGGGGGTATTAAAATAATTCAACCGAATGACTTCGTTCAATCCACTTTTATTTTTTTCGAACGATTTGCTGCTGTAAAAAATCATCCCCTGGATATTTGGGTTTTGTCTGATGAGGTCCATTTGACGGGTCAGTTGTGAGGAATCACTCCAGGCCTTGTTGGTGCCGGTTCGGTAAATGGCCAAACCGATATAGCAATTTTTACCGTAGGTATTTTTGCTCCACCAATCCACCAGTACTTCAAAAGGCGCTACTCGGTGACCGATTTCCCAGTACAATTGCGGCGCCACATAATCTACCCATCCTTTTTGCAACCACAACAGGATATCTGCATACAGATAATCATAGTTGGTTGGACCTGCCTTGGTTTTACTGCCCCTTGGATCTTTGTCTATATTCCGCCACACACCAAAAGGACTGACACCGAACTGACAATTGGGCTTGGTTTGTTTGATGACAGTGTGCAGCTGATGAATGATTGAATCCACATTGCTTCTTCTCCAATCTTCCAGGGATAAATTGTTTCCGTATTTGGCATAAGCCATTGCGTCCGGGAAAGGTTTTCCTGGAATGGGATACGGATAAAAATAATCATCTATGTGAATGGCGTCGACATCATATCTTTTTACCACATCTTGGACTACCCCCGCCACATATTGTTGGGCTTCCTTACTGGAGGGATCAAAATATTTTTTGTCGCCATAGGTAACAAACCAATCTGGATGCAACTTGGTCACATGATCCGGAGCAATCGACGCATTGTAAATATTAAAGACCGCTCGATACGGGTTGAGCCATGCATGGAATTCCATTCCCCGTTTGTGTGTTTCAGAAATCATGAAGGCTAGCGGATCAAAATAAGGGACAGGTGGCTGGCCCTGCTTTCCGGTCAGCCATTGACTCCAAGGTTCGTATGCAGAGGGGTACAGTGCATCCGCCGCAGGTCGGATCTGTACAATCAAGGTATTCATGCCATTGGACTGATGCAAATCAAGCAAGCGAATAAAGGAAGCTTTCAGTTCGTCACTATTGGTGGTGGGCCGTTCTGGCCAGTCAATGTTGTCGATGGTTGCAATCCAAACGGCTCTCATTTCTGTGGTCCGAATGGCGGGCTGTCCAAATGAATGAAGACAGGACATCAAAGAGACAAAAAGAATCGAAAAAAATAGATGGCGCACGATTGGATGGTTTAACGAAATAAAAAACGGGTACCAATACAATAATAATACATTCTGTTCAACTTTCTCTTGCAGAAAGACCCTTTTAGCAATGAATTGTCATTTCGCAAAAAAATCATGACTGGCCTGGCATTTGGCTGCTTCCCTCCGGTGCGAATTCAATGATATAAATTTTAATCAATACAATGAAATACGTCACCAGTAAGGGGCCGAAGATGAGTCCCATAAAACCAAATAAATGAAGGCCGACGATGACCCCGAATACGGTCACCAATGGATGGATGTTGCCCATTTTTTTCATGAGGGTCAGTCGAGCCAGGTAATCTACATTGCCCGTGATCAACAAACTATATAATCCCAAAAACAAGGCATTCCAATTTTGCCCACTCGCCCACACCATGCCCGCCAAGGGCACCCAGATAATCATGGTGCCCACCAAGGGAAAAAAGGCAAAGACACCCGTGACCACGCCCCACAACAACCAATCATGGAGGCCAAACATCCAGTAGCCCAAGGCTGCAAAGAGCCCTTGAATCAAGCAGATCAGCGGAATACCCAAAGCATTGGCTTTCACCATGGACCTGGTTTCATGGGCCAATAGTCGAATATTGTCAGGCTTCAGGGGAATCATGCGCATCAAAAAATCCTCCAATTGTTTGCCGTGAACCAGCAGGTAATAAAACAAAAAAAACATCAGCAATACATTGGCCAGGATGCTGGCCGTACTGTTGATGACCAATAGTGCCCATTCGGCTATTTTTTCAGTAATCGCTTTGGTGCTATTGACCGTCAGCAGAGAGAGTCCGGTCTGGTACTGGATGTCCTTAATCCGTTCTTGAATGAATGTCACCCATTTGGCTTGTTGATCAATAAGAGAGTGAATCGTAGGGGTAACCAGGTAAATGGTAAAATACAAAGGGCCAATCACCAGCAGCAGGCAAAAGAAAATAATCATGATGGCCGCAAGTCCCTTTTTTATTTTTTTTTCAAACACCCATCTGTAAAACAAAGACCGGGTTAATACAAACAAAGTGATCCCGCCCAAGATACCCGGTATGAAGAGGCTCAGTTGGGCAATCAATAATATAGCCATGGCAAGAATGCTTCCGAATAAAACCAGTTGCCGCAATCGATCGTTGAAGTGATTGACCATGATGTAAACAATATGAAAATGTTCGACAGCAATCAATCTCTCCAAACAGAAACACCTTCACTGCAATTGGAACAGATATCGATGTTTTTTCTGCTTTGCACGATGGATTGTCTAAACTGTCGGTATCGTTGGTTGTGCCAAATCTCTTTGAATGATTGTTGTTGCAGAGAGCCCAGCGGATGATTCGCGTCTTTGTCAAAACAGCAAGGCACCACCAATCCATCCCAAGTGATGACATTGGCATGCCACAACTTCCAGCAGCGATTGGCTAGCTTGTTTTTCGGCTGGTACAAACCGTTTTCATCTTTTTTGTAGCGGCTGAATCGGCTGTTGCTTGGAATCAGTTGGTTGGGATCGGTTTCATAATCATATACCTGCGCCGTTTTAAACCGCACTTCATCTACTCCAATCGATGCAGCCAATTGTTTGATGTCTTCCAATTGATGTTCGTTTGGTTTCACCACAAGAAACTGAAAAAATATAAAAGGGGTGGAACTGTTCAATGCTTTGCGCCACTTCACCACATTCTTTGCTCCTTCAATCACTTTGTCCAACTTGCCCCCTACCCGATACTGGGAATACACCTCTTGTGTAGTGCCATCTATTGATATGATCAATCGATCCAGTCCGCTTTCCACCGTCTTGCGCGCCAGTTCATCCGTTAGATAATGGGCGTTGGTAGAGGTAGCTGTGTATATTTTTTTGGATGAAGCGTATTGAACCATTTGTAAAAAATCAGGATTAAGGTAAGGTTCTCCTTGAAAATAAAATATGAGATACATCAGGTGCGGGTGAATCTGATCAATTGTTTCTTTAAAAAAATCATGTTGGAGCATTCCGGTAGGCCTGGAAAAGGACCTTAATCCACTGGGACACTCCGGACAACGAAGGTTGCAACTCGTAGTCGGTTCAAAAGAAATAGAAATGGGGTATCCCCACTGAACAGGTTTTCCGGTGATTTGGGTAATGTAAAAACTGCTCCACACTTTACAGGCATTCCAAAAGCGGGCAAAGGTCAATTTGCTCAGCAGGTTGAGGCTGTCTTTGGCATTGAATGTGGGCATGTCAACAAAATTACTAGTAATTTAGCTTATCCCTGTTAAATTCAATTGCTCATGGATGAGGAAACCAGTGCTTTTTTGTTATTGATTGTAAACACCATTGCCCGTGTGCTTTTGTGGATGCTTTTACAGGTGCTGATTGGCATCTATCTTGGCTATGCATTTTACGAGGGTCAGCCCGTATGGCAAAACTTTGCTTATTACTGTTTCTTTTTAATTTCTTTGGTAGTGCTGATCAAATACCTGAAGGCAAAATGGAAGATCTGACCTAACTGCTGTGGTCTTGAACAATCACCCAACGACTCCCGATCTTTTTAAACACCAATGTAAAGTGTCCTTGCAGGTTTCCCATGGACCGCAACAACTGCCATCTGCCAATGACGTTGTAATACCTCGAGGATAATTTTTGTATTCGCAGAATGGTAAAGACCAGCTTTCCCATGGCAGCTGTATCAGGATAGCTTCTTTTATAATTGTTCAGGGTGTTGCGCCAACCATAGGTTACCCCAGACTTTCCGATAAACAAGAGGGAATCGCTTTTCCAATAGGTGTCCATAAAACAGTCTATTTGTCCCTCATTCCAACATTTCACTTGCTGGTCCATAGACGCGCGAATGATTTGTTCAACACGAGACTGGCTATAGACGCTCGCACCGAGGAAGCACAAGAAAGCCAGCAGCAAATATTTTTTCATATGCCATCAATGTTTGTGGTGAGGAGAATGACAGGTACTGCGGGTGCAATATTTGTAATTGATGTAATGCGCCCCGATAATCAAGATAACGGCAATTGCCAGCAATTCATATTGAAGTGAAATGAAAAATTGCTTGGCCACCAAAAAGAAAAAGCCAATGAGAAATATAAAGATGGGTCGAAAGGATTGATGGTGTTTGATGTATCCATGAACCAAGGAAAAAATACCCACCGCAAAAGCAAGGGCGATCATGCCCCACTCAAAAAACAGGTTGTGCACAATATTGACACCAAACAAAGGCAGCATGGGAACCACAACAGGTAAAAATCCACAGTGAATGGCGCACAGAATCGATGTCATGATGCCTACGCCATCCCAGTTTAATTTGAGTTTCATCTGGTTTCAAAGATACAAATTTTGCAATACTGTTGCAAGTAGGGCTTTCTGATCTTGCGGCCGCATGCAGCCAAACAGAAATCATTCGTACCTTTGCCTTTGCAATCATCCATTCAATGAAAAAGAACAAATTCTGGATTTACATCGCCTTTTTTAGTTTGTTGTTGGGTGGTTTTTACCTCGCCATTCGGATGGAACAGCCGTTTAACGAAGCGCCTCTCCCTGTACTCAACAATGCAATACCTCCTTTTCAGTTAATCGATCAAAATGGAAAGCCCTTTTCAGCACGCAACACAGAAGGAAAAGTGTATGTCGCGGAATATTTTTTCACTACCTGCAAGGGAATCTGTCCTAAAATGAATGCCAATAT
>CAZCCN010000002.1:40637-47338 GCA_964497085.1 uncultured Ferruginibacter sp. | reverse complement strand
CACTGATCGTGAACACGCCACCCGCGTAAGAACCCGTTACGCCTGCAGGTAACCCGGTAACCGTTGCACCGGTCGCACCCCCTCCTACTGAATAGGTGATATTGGTAAGAACAGTATTCATACACAGGGTCTGTGTCGTGGTGGCTGCTGCAGAAGTAAGTGTAATGGAAGGAGTCGTGGAAACCGTAATGGTACCCGTTAAAGTAGCATCAGGTGGACAGCCTCCTGTGGTTGTGACGGTATAAGTAAAAGGGCCGCCGACAGCAGTAGGTGTGCCACTAATGGTAACCACCCCTGCCGCATACGTACCCGTTACACCGGCAGGCAAGCCTGAAATAGTAGCGCCTGTAGCGCCGCCGCCAACCGCGTAGGTAATATTGGTAAGCGCTGTATTTACACAAACGGTTTGAGCGTTGGTGCCAGCGGCAGAACTAAGTGTTAAAGTAGAGGCCGGATTGACTGTAATGGTTACCGTGATGGGTGCGCCCGGACATCCGCCGGCTGTAGGAGTAATGGTATAAGTGACCGTACCTGATATTGCACCAGTTGTAGAAAGCGTTTGCGCAATCGAAGAGCCTGTTCCATTGCTGGCGCCTGTTACGCCAGTTTGTACGACTGTCCATGCATAGGTGGTTCCGGCAATCGTGCTGGACAAGGCAATAGAAGTTGCCGTACCTGAACAAATGGTTTGTGAGGTAGGCGTAGCGGTAGCAACCGGCACGGGTGTAACGGTAACGGTTACCTGCTGATTGATTACAGCACAAGAACCGGGTCCGGTAGAGCTTACAGAATAAGTAGTTGTGGTAGCAGGTGATGCAGTTACGGTGGCGCCAGTAGTTGAACTCAGCCCTGTGGCTGGCGTCCACGTATATCCACCGGTACCCCCAGAAGCGGTCAAATTCACACTGCCACCGGAACAAATGCTTGGGGCCGCAGGGTTGATGGTAATGCCCGCCAATCCTCCAATCGCATCCACGACGTAATCGCACACATCTCCCGCAAAACCATCCACCATCAAATAATAAGTATTGCCAGGTGTTAAACCGGTTGCACTAACAACAGTTGGACCTCCAGGATCCAGGGGATTGAGTCCACCATAACAGGTTACCCCTCCTGAACCGCACGCGGTTGTGGAGAAGAACATCATCTGAATACCGTCTCCGTTCAGGCTGTTAAGTACCCATACGTTAAAAGAAACGGTGGTAGCGGCAGCGACAAAAGAAAGGAAAGAATTGTTTTCAATTGAACCTCCCAAACAGTTGGTAAATGTATTCGTAAGCTGGTTCCATACGTGAGGAGGCGCATACGCGGAAGAGGTGTTTCCGCAATAGCCGTTGAAATTACAAATCAAGGTAGCTGTTGCACAAGAATTACCAGCGGGTGCATTTTGCAAACAGCTGGGTGGAGGCGGTGGCGGTGGGGCACAGCTCATGCTCATGGTAAATGTGCCAACATCGGTTGACGTACCTGTTGCGCTCCAGTATGCTATATAGACGTAATAACGTACACCCACAACCGATGTAAAGGTAAAGGTTTCGGTACCGCCGCTAAAACCTGCATCCACATCACCAATGGTGGTGTAAGGACCACCACAAGCAGCCGCAGACATCACTAGTAATTCTTGATCAAAAGTACCGCCAGCCACAGAGGTAAGGGTGACACTTTGGCCATCTCCAACAAATGTATACCAAACACCATAGGGTGATGAAACACCCTGGGGCGCCGTTTCAGCAGTTGTTCCAACCGTCGTTCCGGGCAAGTTGGTGGTGCCACAAGTAATTGGTGTGGCGGTGCTACAAAAATCATTGGAAGGACCTGGAGGAAAGGCTCCTGTATTGGCGGCGTTTCCAGAATTGGAATACACCCTGATATAATAGGTTGTTCCAACCGTTAAACCGCCGATGGTAGAGGTTTCGACTGCTGTACCATTGGTGGCATTCACACAAGCCAGGGAGGTCAATCCTGCACAAGTTCCACTGAACACCTGAAACACCGCGTTGGGTAGCCCTGCTGGTGTAACCGTCACTGTTTGAGCGGCAGCCGTTGCAACAAAAGAATACCAAACATCGTCATCGGCTGTTCCTGAACATCCAGCAAGGGACTGTGTCGCACCTGTCGTTGTCCCAGCAACAGCTGTGGTACAAGATGAACCGCTGCTAACAGTGAGCATGACTGCATTGGCACAATCATTGTTCGCTGGTTGAGCAAACACTGACAACTGCAGACAAAAAACAAATGCAAAGAGAGAGAATAAAAACTTATTCATAATAAAAAAATAATCAGCGACAATCGGACAAGATCGCTGTATCCAAAAATATGATTACAAAAGCAGGTTAATAGTAGGAATGGACCCTGGTTTTCACAATAAAAAAATGTACCCGTTGCACATGAATAAATTATGAAAAAACCAAGCTAAAAATACATTTTTATAATGTAGGTTCCTAATATAATTTTAGCGGAAAGTAAAGCCAATAAGTATATAAATATTATTATATGTTAAAAATTTTATAGTATTGAGTTACACATAATATATATTTATTATAATATATCTAAATTGAGTTAAAAGATCGGACTTTCTCCCTCTATTTGGATGGGGCAAAATGAGTGCCAATTTGTAACAAAGTTTATGATTTCAAGGATGACATTCCACCATCTACCGAAAAAACCTGGCCAGTAATCCAGCCTGAAGCATCACTCAACAGAAAGCATGCCATCGAAGCTAGGTCTTGCGGTGTACCAATTTTTTGAAGGGGGTGGCGCTTGGCATTGATCTCCTTTTTCTCGGGCGTATTGATCAAACCTGCAGCCAATGGGGTATCGGTAATTGAGGGTGCGATACAATTGACGCGGATGGAAGGCGCTAGTTCGGCTGCCAAGGAACGGGTTAGGCCTTCAATGGCGCCCTTGGAACTCGCTACCACCGAATGAAAAGTAAATCCTGTTTGTACCGCTACCGTCGAAAACAACACGATGGAACCCTGGGTGGATCGCTTTAAGCGGGGAACGAGTTGTTGGATCACCTTGACTGCGCCCAATACCTGTAATTCATAATCCCTGATGAAATCGGATGGACTGACCCTCAAAAAAGGTTTCAACAGAATGCTGCCGGGACAATAAACCAATCCGTCTATTTGCTCTGGTAAGAAATCGAGGGAGATGTTTTCATCGAGCACATTCAAATGAAAATATTCAACAGTTGCATCGGCCGCCGAAGCAGGATGCGTGTAATAAGAGGCAAACACCTGGTGAGACGCAGCACCGAGTTGTTGGGTGATGGCGGCTCCGATACCCGAAGACCCTCCGATAACGACGTACTGTTTCATTCACTTTTTTTTAATTAAACAAAAAAGAAATGAATTGGTTGAAAAAAATCATAGAAAAGATTGAAGATTGGCAATCAATTCTGTCTGTCCAATAAGTTCGCTAAGCAGGAGCGACGAATTATTTACTTTTGTAGTACTATTAAAACGTCAATGTACATGAGAGTAATTTATTTAATGTTGCTAATGGTCAATCTGCATCAGGCATTTGCGCAAAGTGAAATTATTACTGATGGAAGGTGGAGTGGTGTGATGAAAATTTATAAGGCCAACAAGGTAATGGACACCGTAAGTGTAGAGCTAACCATCCGCACCATTGTAAAAGACAGCGTCTGGCAGTGGAAGACGGAATATCTGTCAACGAAGATGCCAGTCATCAAAGACTATCTTTTAAAAGTTCAGGACAGAACAAAAGGAATATACATAACAGATGAACAAGACGGAACCGAACTATTGAATTTCTTAATAGGCAACAAAATGTATTGTCAATTTGAAATACCCAATATGCTTCTCACTTCTTCATACGAATGGCGGGGGAATGAGATAATATTTGAAATAACTGCCGGAAAAAAAACAACAGAAAAAAAAGAAATCATCAACTATACTGTCAACACATTGCAAACTGTAACATTAAAAAAAATATTTTAAGCGCGTGATAGTTAATTGTTGCTAAACCATTTGTTTAAATCGAATTTGCTTTCAATCAACACTTCTGTGTCGTCTGTAAGTGAAGGGAAAAAATCAATGCCCGTCATGCGCTCCACTTCATCGATTGAAACGGCATATTTCTCTAGGGGCATGCTCGATCCTTTGTTGGGAACAATGAATCCAATACCGATGCCCGGTGAATGAGTGGTATCCAACAACACCTTATAAAAAAAAGCGGGAACCGCTACCTGGTGTGGGCCGATGAAAGACAAGCCAGGCATCAACACCGGGCCAGTTACGATATAGAGTGAATGGTGGGCAAGGGCATATGACCGGACGAAGATTTCCAATCGCTTCCAAATGCCCCGATTAAAAGCAGGCAGTTGCGGCGACATATTGCTATAGTAAAAAGATTCCCGCATCGATTGTTCCGACCATCCCATATCTGCAGCAGGGGCTAAATGTCCTCGGTCAAAGCCACTGTGGGCATAATCGATGTTATCAGCAGTGCCAGTTGTCACTTTATCGTCAGGCACAAAACGATTGTATCTTTTATACAAACCAATCGCTTCCGAAGAAGTGAGCTCATAGGCTACCCAATTGGCTTGCTCGTATGTTTCGTTATAAGACAAGGTGTATCCTGTGTGCACCACCACTTGTTCCTTTGAGAGCGGGGCCGGTAACCCTGGGTCAACCTGAGAGAAGACAGAAAAAAAACAAAGACAAGAAAAAATGAATAACACTCCCTTCGCAAGTATTCTTTTTGAAAAGATTTGGGAATGCATGAATAATGCGTTTATAATTACCCGTTAGTAGAAGAAATTTGAAGCATATTTTGATACACGATGCGCGCAATATCTGCAACCACTTTGGGCAATTGCTTCATGTTGTTTCCACTAGTCATCACTGTTAATAAATAAGCCCGGTTATTGATGTACACAATCCCCGATTCACTAAACTGGGGGGCGTTATCAAAGCCCCCTTCGCCAAATTTATGCGCCATTTTGACATTGGAAGGCAATCCACCCTCCATGCCAACAGGGAAATTACAGGTAGACAACAGGCGGGTGCAAAATTCAGAATCGTCAATAGAAAGATACGTGCCGTTGTACAATACGCGCATGAACAACGAATAGTCTTTGGCCGTGATGGGATATTGATTGGCTTTGCTGTCTGGTGCAGGTAATCCAAGGTCTGTAAATACCTTATTAAAAACAGCCACGTCAATATTTTGGTTTAACAGCAAGGTCGCATTGTTGTCTGAGTAGGTAATCATATAAGACAACAATTCTTTTATGGTATAGCTTTTCCCCAACTGGATGGATTTGGATAAAAAATTAGCATGCTTGTTAGAAGCAAGGGGGCGGTCGTATCGAATGAGCTTATTCAATGCGCCTGGGTGCTGTTCGTTCATCTTCATAAAAGCAATCAGTTCGGGTACTTTTAGCAATGAGCCAGGGCTGTATTTTTCATTTTCGTTAATTGTTATCCATGCTCCTGAATTGAAATCCCTTAAATAGACCGAAGCGCTGGCAATGGTTCCGGATGCTTTATGCCCATCAATCACGCTTAGGATGGACTGCTTAATCGGTTCCAATTTGGGTGCCTCACAAGGCGTTTCAACAAAAACGAGTGGCTTGATATAATCATACCCATCGAGCCTTTTCATGTTAAAGTCGCATCGTGTATCGGAAGCGGATTCAGCGGCGGCGATTTTTTTCTTGTCAATGCTGGATACCAAACCAAATGTGCCCAGGGCGGTAACAATACAAACCAATGGAAGAAAATAAAAGGGAACTTTTGAACTAAACATGTCTAATCATTTTTTGACGGCGCTAATCTAGAAGGAATAATTAAGTATTCCAAGCAATCTCGGGACTTTAACATATTTAAATACAATTCTAGTGGCGCGTTTCAATTTTGAAGCATCAAATAAAACAGGAGGCCTTTGTAGGACCTCCTGTTCATTGATAAAAAACTGAATCTTATCTATTCTTGATAGACAAAGGCAATGAAGGACTTTGAATCCAATGGATGAAATTAGACACCATGGTATACAAGAAATGATAGATGGCGAGGTTCACGTACAGCATCGCCAGGCCTACCAGTACATTCACAAACATACCGCCTACGGTTAAAAGGTCGTTGATGTTCCAGCTAAAGTCGTTATTGAAGTTGGTGGACCCAGACATTTTAAATGACACAATGTTGTTCAAAACCCCTGAAAGATAATCCAGCTTGAGGGCATTGAACAATGTAGAAAACGCCTCCATAGGCAAAGTGTATAGTCCGGCCAATGAGCCCATGATGCTTTCATTGGAAACATACATATACAGTTGATTGTCGGACAAATAAGAAAGCAACATGCACAACACCCCGATAAATCCGACTATGGCAGCTGTTTCGCCCACAATCTTGATGTTGGTAGTGACAAAATCTTTAAAAATGAAAGAAACCATACCGTTGTGGGATCCCCCCAAGCTTTCGCCCCTGGATTTGATGACCTGGGCAATGGGGAAGGCGGCATATACCAACAACAATGTGGTGAGCGCACTTCCGGCCTTGGCCATAGCTGGCACAGCAGCATCCTGAAAATAGGTAATAGCCCCTTTGATTACAGCGATTGGTGTGTCTATTTTGTTACAAACTCTGGCCATGATGATTTGGTCACGCAATCCACTGACCTTCCCTCAGTTGTTGCCTACTCAGCCGATGCAAGTATTTGGGACGGGC
>CAZCCN010000002.1:37134-40627 GCA_964497085.1 uncultured Ferruginibacter sp. | reverse complement strand
AGCGGCATCCTGAAAATAGGTAATAGCCCATTTGATCACAGCGATTTCAAGGCAAATAAAAACAATCACCGATACGATTTGATAAATCGTCTTGGTATAGTGCCGGATACCGCTAGTGGAGTCAAATTGCTCCACCTCGGCATTCAACTTGGCGTTCATTACCTTTTGGTTGATTACATGAGGAAAATCTACAATTTGTTGAAAGATTTTTTTCATAATAAATGTTTTTGGTTAACAAAATTTACGAATATTTTCACATAATTGCTATTATTTTTTTGCTCGACACGTATATAATTGATAATCATTTAGTTAAAATTTAGCTTATTATTCAAAACGCCTCCCATATTTATTATATATTAGATGTATACTTTCAAACTTCATGCTTATGCGACCATTTGTAGCTTTAATGCTTTTCGGTCTTTCGATAGCGACCGCTTGCAACCAATCCCCCAAACCTGCGCAAGACGCCATTCCCGATGCCCTAACGAAACATGTAGAAAATCCTTTATTGGGAAGCTGGGTTCAACCTAACCCGATTCAAGCGGATGCAGTGCAGGGTTTTTCGCTGCAGCCAGATAGCATGGCCCAATCCATCAATATGGCAACTTTGTTGTATCGAAAATGGTGGGTGAACAATGGTAAATTGTGTTTGGTGGCAGAAAGCATCGGAAACCGCCAAAGCAGTATAGATACGCTCCAATATGAGATAATTCCATGCAGCAAAGATTCGCTGATATTGAAAAATGGGGACTATGTAGAACAATACCGGAAACAATAAATCATTGTTTTTTTTCTATAATGATTTCTATGCGGTAGTAAGGATTCTCTTTCATCCAACCACTGAAGTCATTCCGCCATGTAAACGACAAATCCGCGGGTATCGCGGATTTGTTTGGTAGTCCCGCCAAGAATCGAACTTGGATCTAAAGTTTAGGAAACTTCTATTCTATCCATTGAACTACGGGACCAATCTGTTAAAAACAGGGGGCAAAAATAATGGATTTGCCAATAGGGTTCGTTGAAAAAAAGCGACCGAAGTCCATCGGTCGCTTGAATAGGATTTGAAAGGGTTTCTTGTTTATATTTTCTGAAAGCGGGCAAAACAAAACTGATTGCCGTAATACACCCGAATGGTATAATAGCCGGGTAACAAGTTGGCGATGTTCAAGGGTAATGTATTGTTGCCACTAGTACCGGCTCGCGTAACTCGCTTCACACAAACATTCAGGGAATTGTATACAAAAATATTGATGGGCATCGCCGATGGCAGGTACACATTCACCGACACCTGGTTGTGGGCAGGATTGGGAATGGATGTCAATTGACACTGCTGAGGCAAAGGGGTTGTATTGGGATTGCCTACTACAATGGTATCACAGGTATAGACTACACAATTGTTGGGCGTTTGTACCCGCAAGCAGACAAAATATGTCCCGGCAAAGGCATATTGGTGAACAGGATTGTTGGTAGTCGAAGAGGTGCCGTCGCCAAAACTCCACATCACTGAACTGCCAGCACTAAGGAAAGGTGTCGTATTTACAAAGTGAATATTTCTTTTGTTGGCACTATCGGCATACCATGTAAAACTGGCTGCTGTATTGCAATTTTGTGTGCCAGCAATTGAAATGTTGTGGCAAATATAACTCACACAAGGATGGGTGCCAGCCGTTGTCGGGGCTTGTTGCACCACTAAGCAAACACTATAGACGCCCGGGTTGGCATAGGTATGAATGGGATTGAAGTCGTGCGAAACCGTGCTGTCGCCAAAATACCAGGTAACCGAATCGGCAGGCGATAAGGGCGTTGTCGTATTGGTGAAAATAGCCGTAAAAGGACTCGTACCGGCAGGATTGGATTGCATCGTAAAACCAGCTGTCAGATTGCAATTGGTCGTGGGCGGCATGGTCACGGTAACTGTTTGACAAGTGTAGGCGTTGCAGGTATTACTAGTGGAAATATACATACACACATTATAGGTGCCTGCATGCGTATAGGTATGGGTGATGTTATGCCCTGTTGCGGTGGTGCTGTCTCCAAAACTCCAACTAATAGAAGCGGCGGTATTGATAGGCGTACTGGTATTCGTAAACGTTATCACATTTGCCTGTTGCTGGTTGGCAGACCAAGTGAACGAAGGGGCAATGCTGCAGGGCGTTGGGGGTGGTGAAGGCACGGTGGCTGTTACCGCGATACAAGTGTCTTTTGAACAGGTATTGCTGATGGTGATGCGCATACATACCCAATACGTTCCTGAGGAAGTATAGGTATGTGTCACGCTGTTGCCTGCTGCTGTTGTACTGTCTCCAAAACTCCAGCTAACAGAAGGATTGGCAATGGTCGTGAGTGTCGTATTCGTAAATACAAAGACGTTAGGCTGATAGGGGCTTGATTGAACACCAAAGCTGGGGGCAAGGGTGCAAGGGGTTGGATTCGGCACCTGCACTTGAACGGTGTGGCAAACACTGTCCACGCAATTGGCGCCTGCAACCGTTTGACCCGATATCACTTTCAGACAGACATTGTACAAGCCTGAGGCCGCATAAGTATGGGAAGGACTGGTTAAACCAGTCGCTGATACAGGAGCAGATCCGTCACCGAAATTCCATATGCTGTACACGGGTGCAGTAGCAGGTGGTGCCGTGGATGTGTTGGTGAACTGGTAGACATTGAGTTGATTGTTGAGGGTGGCACTGGTAAATGCAGCGTGTACGTTGCAAGCGGTATTGCAACTAAGGGTGACCGTTAGCTGCGCGCTGTCTTTGCAAATAATCACCCCGTTTGGATTGCGGGTTTCTATGTAATGACGAATGGTATATGTGCTGCAACTGTTATAGGTATGCGAAGGAGATTTGGCGGTACTGGTTCCTCCGTCACCAAAATTCCAAAGATGGCTGGTCAGCGAATCCAGCATAGCCGGGTTGCACTGAACGGTATTGGCATTGGGCACCACCGTAAACTGGGGATTGCAAATGGTTCCGGGTTGAGCAACAACGACGCCCATCAGCAGAAAAAACGCAACAAGAAGGAAGAGTATTTTTTTCATTGGTGGCTAATTTAGGTAAGAATGAAGGATTGTAGACTAAAATTATACGAACAAAAGCTTGTTTTTATTGCTTTAAAAGCCAACTTAAATGTACCATTTTTTTTATGTCGGGTGTTTTAAGAGACTGGAAAGATGGGAAAGAACGCCCTTGTCTGCTTGCGGAGATCTCAAAACAGGCCTTTATTTTATATATGTAACCCTATTATTTGTATTGTATTATCAAATAATAAGTTTTGATTGGCCTGGTCAAAAACAGTAAAAACAAGATTATCTTTGCAGCTCAATCGTTGCATATGAAGTGGTTAAACCTCTATATTAAATTTCGGCTTTGGATTGGATTGGCTATGCTGGCCTTGGCCATCTATGTTAACATGGAAACCAGTTTTTGGCCTTCTTTTATATTGTACCTGATTGCTGTGATCAGTATTTTGGGACATTTTTTATTGGGTC
>CAZCCN010000002.1:0-37124 GCA_964497085.1 uncultured Ferruginibacter sp. | reverse complement strand
AGGCGACATGGTAGCGGCTAAAAAAATTGTTGACTCCATCAAAGTACCCGGCCTGTTGATTAAGCCGGTTCGTTCGGTATACTATACCATACAGGGAAACTTGGCCATGGTGAACCAGGATTTTGAAGGCGCAGAAAAATTGATGAAAAAAGGATTGTCACTAGGCGGCGGTACGCTGACCAAACAAGCCGAGGGACCCAACAAATTACAACTGGGCATGCTAAGCATGCAAAAAGGAAATGTAAAAGAAGCCGAGTCTTATATCAGACAAGCCATTCGTGCGGGCTTACCCGACAATGAAAATAACGCTGCCGCATACCTGCAATTGTGTTCGATCATGATGAACAAAAGAGAATTCAGGGCGGCCAAAGAATATTTCAGAAAGGCAAAGGGGTTCAAGCCGACTACGCCGCAAATTGTTGACCAAATCAAGCAAATAGAGAAGTATATAACGAGGATGCCGGGATAAAGGGAACGTTCAACGTTCAACGCTCAACGTTTAAGGTTTAAGCGCAACAGTGTTTTACCTAACTTACTAACCCTACAAAACATTCCAAACCTACGTAACAAATATCCTCCTACTTCCACTTTTCTGCCACCACTTTGTATCTGTAATCAAAAATTTCTTTGAGCTGTTTTTTAACAAATAGCGAGTGTGCAATTCTACCCAGGATGCCTAGTGGTAGTTTATAATGTACAATATCTGTCATTTCCACACCGTTGGCCACCTCTTTAAAATGATGCTGGTGGTGCCACAAGGCATAAGGACCAAATCGCTGCTCGTCGATAAAATATTTTTTATCTGACACATGTGTAATTTCCGTCATCCAATACAACGGAATACCCAGGACCGGCTTCACATTGTATTCAATGATTTGTCCGGGATACATTTTTTCTCCATGATGAGAAGAAATAATGGAAAAGCCCAATCGACTGGGCGTGATCTGCTGCAAATTGGCCGGATTGCTAAAAAATTCCCAGGCCTGGTCGATGCCAATAGGCAGGTGCTGTACGGTTTGAATGGTGAAGGCTTTGCTCATACCTTATCAACAAACCAGCAAGCATTTTGTTGCAAGCAAAAAGGATGGGTGATCCCCCGATTCCGCTTCTGCCTTTTCGGGTAAAAAAAGTAACTTTACCACATGTCGTCCTACAGCAAAACCTTACAAGAAACATTCGAGCTAGCCTATCAGAATTTAAACAAAGCACAACAAAAAGCTGTAGATACCATTGAAGGACCTGTGATGGTGATTGCGGGGCCAGGCACCGGAAAAACCCAAATCCTCGCTTGCAGAATTGGAAAGATATTGTTGGAAACCGACACCGCTCCGGACAATATACTTTGTCTTACCTATACCGATGCGGGCGTGGTGGCGATGCGAAAAAGATTGCTGCAATTCATCGGGCCCGATGCATACAAAGTGAACATTTATACTTTTCATGCTTTTTGCAATGACGTTATCCAAGAGAATGTGTCGCAGTTTGAAAAAAAATCGCTCGATCCCATTTCAGAACTGGAAAAGATAGAATTGTTCAAAGAGCTGATTGACACCCTTCCCAAAAACCATGTGCTGAAGAGATACCGGGGGGATGTATACTACGAAATCAACAACCTGTCGCTGTTGTTTGATGCCATGAAGCGAGAAGGCTGGACACCTGAATTTTTACTAGAACGCATTGATGCATATATACAAGAGCTTCCGCAAAACAAGGATTTTATCTACCAAAAAAGCAAAGCGGGGTGTTATGCAAAAGGCGATCTGAAGCCGAAATATTTCGAAGAATTGGAGAAATTGGAAAAGACGCGCGCAGGAGTGAATGAATTTGTTCGCTTCACAGAATTGATGCGTAAAAAGAATCGGTACGATTTTCATGACATGATCAATTGGGTGATCAAGGCTTTTGAAGAAAACAGCAACCTATTGGCAAATTACCAGGAAAGATTCCAATACATCCTGGTAGATGAGTACCAGGATACCAGCGGCACCCAAAACAAACTCGTCGAACTGTTGATTGGCTATTGGGAAAAGCCAAATGTGTTTGTGGTGGGCGATGACGACCAAAGTATTTTTCGTTTTCAAGGGGCCAACGTGGAAAACATGCTTCAGTTTGCGAAACGCTACGAAGAAGACCTGCATAAAATCGTTCTCACCAACAACTATCGTTCCACCCAACCCATATTGGATTCTTCCAAAGCATTGATCAACCGTAATACCGATCGATTGATTCATCAGATTGAAGGCCTGAGCAAAGAATTGGTGGCTTCCAATCCTTCCATACAATCTTTGACCCACACCCCTGTAGTGGTGGAATATGCATCCGTTCACCAGGAAATGGTTGGCGTGAGCAAAAGAATACAGGCATTGATGGCGGACGGCATTGAGCCAGGAAAAATCGGTGTGATTTACAGAGAAAACAAATACGGACTCGAATTGACCCGGTACTGCAACCTGCTCAACATACCGGTGTACAGTAAACGCCATTTGAATGCCCTTGAATTGCCATTGGCCAACAAGCTGGTTCTGTTATTGAAATACCTTGCTTCAGAGCATTACATTCCATACAGCGGAGATGCTATGTTGTTTGAAATCCTGCACTTTGATTGGTTTGGCATACCCCCGATTGACATCGCTACCCTTACCCTGGAAGTATCGGAAAGAAGAATCAAAGGAAACAAAACATCTATTCGTGCTTTGTTGCAAGAAAAAATCAATTCACCCGCAGCCGATCTGTTTGCCCAACCACTGAATGCGGGTCTGGTTCATGCATCGAATGTCATTGAACGGCTGATCGGACATGTGCCGAATGTGACCCTTCAGTTTCTGTTTGAACAAATCATACGGGAAGCCGGGGTAATCAATTCCATTATGGGAAGCAGTGACCAGCACTGGCAATTACAGATTCTGACGGCGTTGTTCGATTTTGTCAAAGAGGAAACCCATCGCAATCCTTCGATGAATCTGCAACAGCTGGTGCAATTGATCGAGCTGATGGAAAAAGAATCCATCCAAATGCCGATTGTGCAAACCAGCGGCAGTGAAAAAGGGGTCAACATCATGACGGCCCATGGATCAAAAGGACTTGAATTTGAATATGTGTTTTTGGTGGGCGCCAATGCCGAATGGTGGGAAGGAAAAAAAGGCAGCAGCAAAGGATTCAAAATTCCGTCCAATGTATTTACCCAGGTACAGGACAGCAAAGACCCACAGGAGCTGCGGCGTCTTTTTTATGTGGCACTCACGCGGGCCGAGCAGCATTTGTTTATTTCGTACAGCCGGTTCAACAATGCAGGTAAAGAATTGGAACCGTCTAAATTTATTGCAGAAATACAGGAAATCTGTCCGCTTCCGGTGGAGAAAGCTGTTGTCTCCGAAGCAGTGTTGGCTGAATGTGCCCAACTGCAATTTGGCGGACAATCGGCACCCGAAATTCAAAAAATAGAAGAAGACATTGTTGCGCCTATCCTGGAAAAATTTGTCATGAACGTGACAGCCCTGAACAGTTATTTGAAATGTCCGCTGGGTTTTTATTACAATAATTTTATCCGCATTCCGTCTGCTAAAAATGAATCCACCGAATTTGGTTCGGCTGTTCACCATGCATTGGAACAGCTGTTCAACGCAATGCTCGAAAGCAATCAGAAAACCTTCCCTTCGAAAGAAGCCTTTGTGGCGTATTTTGAATGGTATATGAAGCGGCATCGGGAAAGCTTCTCTGCAGAACAGTATACAAGAAGAATGGAATATGGGGAAGAAATACTGGGCAAGTATTATGACACCCACATTGCGGCCTTCAATAAAATCGTGGTAATTGAACACAACATTAAAAATGTGGTGGTGAACAATGTGCCCCTGAAAGGAAAGTTGGACAAATTGGAGTTTGATGGCAAATCGGTCAATGTGGTTGACTACAAATCGGGTGACCCGGATAAAGGATTGAAGAAACTCGAAGGGCCTTCAGAAAAAGATCCAAACGGCGGCGATTACTGGAGGCAAGCTGTTTTTTATAAGATTTTGGTAGACAACAAGCCGGGTAAGGATTGGGTGGCCAACAGCACAGAATTTGATTTTATTGAACCGGACGGCAAGAAGAAATACATCAAAAGAAAACTTGTCATCAGCCCGCAAGACATTGCCACCGTAACCAACCAAATCACCGATACCTGGCAAAAAATTCAAAACAGGGATTTTTATACCGGATGCGGTAAAGAAGATTGTCATTGGTGTAATTTTGTAAAAAGCAATCAACTCGCCATTGCGTTACATGAAGAGGATGCCGGCAACGATTGATTAATCATCCGTACAAACCAGATGAAATGAAAAAAAAAGGAATAGGGATTGTATGCACCTGGCTGCTGATTCAATTGGCAGCATTGTTCATCGGAGGATGTGCGCAGATTGGTGCGCCCACCGGTGGTGCGAAAGACACGCTGGCCCCGGTTTTGGTAAAAAGTAATCCGGCATTGTACCAGCTGGGGTTCACCGGCAACAAAATCACCCTGACTTTTGATGAATACATCGAGTTGCAAGACCTTCAAAACAACCTGCTGGTTTCTCCCTTGCAAAAGAACTTACCCGTTGTAAAAAGCAGCCTTCGAACCGTATCCATTTCTTTTAAAGACAGCTTGCTTCCCAACACCACGTATACTGTTCAATTGGGCAACGCTGTCAAGGATATCAATGAGGGTAATGTGTACAAAGACCTTTCTTATACTTTTTCAACCGGCAACACAATCGACTCTTTGACTGTGAGCGGAAAAGTGCAGTTGGCCGAAACAGGAAAAGCGGACAGCACCCTGCTGGTGTTGTTGTACATTGATGCGGTGGACAGTTCGGTACAAACCAGAAAACCTGATTACATCGCACGGCTGAACAAAGAGGGCGCCTTTACTTTTAATCATTTGCCCGCTGCAACGGTTCATCTGTATGCACTCAAGGATGGTGACGGCAGCAAAACATATAGTGCCAAAACAGAGTTGTTTGCTTTTCAAGATGCCCCTGTTCACACGGCCGACAATCCATCTGTTGCCTTGTACGCATTTGCAAGCGAAAAACTGTCACGGGAAATAAAAACACCGAAATCCACCCCAAAAGAAAAGAAAGAAAAAAAGTTTCGTTACACGACCAATTTGGCAGGATCCAAAAAAGACCTGTTGGAGCCGCTTGTTCTTACATGCAACAGCAAAATAAAAACCTGGAATCCAAAAGGCCTGAGGCTCACCGATACCAGTTTTCAGGAAATACCCAACACACGAATCAGCCTGGACAGTCTCCAGGAAAACATTTCGATTGCTTTGGCCTGGCCACCAGAAACACCTTATATATTGTTGGTTGATCAAGATGCTGCTTCAGATGAAGGGGGCAACACGTTTGCCAAAACAGATACAGTTCGCTTTGTAACCAAAGGCAACGCAGACTATGGCAACGTTGTCTTGCGCTTCAACAACCTGGATGTATCCAAAAAGCCCATCCTGCAGTTTGTTTCGGATGATGTAGTGAAGTTTGCCTATCCGTTAACCGAAAGCCAGTGGAGCAATGCGCTTTTCCCACCGGGCGAATACACCCTGCGCATTTTGTTTGATGCCAATAACGATGGAAGCTGGACGCCAGGTGACTATAGCCAAAAACGACAACCCGAAAAGGTGTTGTCGCTGCCTAAAAGACTTGCCGTAAAAGCCAACTGGGACAACGAACAAAACATCGAATGGTAAGCTAGCTCCTTATGCGTAATAATATCCATTAACTTTACCCCATGGTTTTCTCTTCTTCTTTATTGGAAAATGCGGTGAATGAATTTGCCAAGCTTCCCGGCATTGGCAGAAAAACGGCATTGCGACTTGTGTTGCATTTGATTCAGCAGGACGCCAAGTCGGTGGAGCATTTCAGCGAAGCGATTCGCGCCATGAGAAAGGAGATCAAGTTTTGCAAACATTGTAATAATATTTCTGATAAGGAAGTGTGCAATATTTGCAGCAATCCAATGCGCAAAAAAGAGTTGATTTGTGTGGTGGAAAACATTCGAGACGTGATTGCCATCGAAAGCACCCAGCAATTCAATGGAACATACCATGTGTTGGGCGGCATCATTTCTCCCTTGGATGGAATAGGCCCGGAACAACTCCATATTGACAGTTTGATCAAACGAGTGAGCGAAGACAAGACACAGGAAATTATTTTTGCCCTCAATCCAACCATTCAGGGAGACACCACCGTCTATTACATAGGCCGAAAGTTAAAAGACCTGCCGGTTAAAATAACCACCATTGCTAGGGGCATCGCATTTGGTGGCGAACTGGAGTATGCCGATGAGATGACACTGGCCAAAAGCATCAGCAACCGCATCCCGATCGAGCATTATATATCTACCATAGGTTAATATCATTTTGTGTTCTCCCTTTCTTGTTATAGCTTTGCAACCAGCATTGCGGCGGATTTGTTTATTGTTCAACCGCAGTGACTTTCCTACCATTGAACTAATAAACGATCGGCCATCCCACCTCCCTCCACAGGTTATACGCCTCGTTTATACAAGTTGATTGTTTGGAAAGATTTGTTATAAGAACCCGCTGTGATGAATGTTCTTATTCAAACGAATGACAACTGATAGAAACAACCATGAGCAACATTGCAAATATTTTACGCGAACGAATCCTGATCATTGATGGCGCGATGGGCACCATGATTCAGCGACAAAAACTGGAAGAAAAAGATTACAGGGGAGAACGCTTTGCGCATTGGCACAAAGACGTAAAGGGCAACAACGACCTCTTATGTATTACCCAGCCGGCTTTGATTACCTCTATTCATGAACAATACCTTGCTGCAGGGGCTGATATTATTGAAACCAATACTTTCAGCAGTACTTCCATTGCACAAGCAGACTATGACATGCAATCCTTGGCTTACGAACTGAACCTGGAAGCTGCCCGTTGTGCCCGCCAAGCAGCTGATGCTTATACCCTGCAACAGCCGGAAAAGCCGCGCTTTGTTGCAGGGGCGATCGGCCCATTGAACAAAACACTTTCGCTGTCACCCGATGTCAACAATCCCGGTTACAGGGCCGTGTATTTTGATGAAGTAGTAGAAGCATATACCGAACAAATTAGCGGACTCGTAGCAGGTGGGGTGGATATATTATTGGTGGAAACCATTTTTGACACCCTCAATGCGAAAGCTGCCATCTATGCCATCCAAAAGTTTTTTCATGAAACAGGCAAGCCGGCATTGCCCATCATGATCAGCGGCACCATCACTGATGCAAGTGGCAGAACCTTGAGTGGTCAAACCCTGGAAGCGTTTTATATTTCTGTGATGCATGCGAAACCGCTGAGCATTGGACTGAACTGCGCCCTGGGCGCCAAAGAAATGCGGCCTCATATTGAAGAATTGTCTGCCATTGCCGGTTGCTACACATCTGCTTATCCCAACGCTGGTTTGCCCAATGCGTTTGGTGAGTATGATGAACAGCCGCATGAAACCGCCCATATCATTGAGGAATGGGCGAAAGAAGGCTTTGTCAATATTGTGGGTGGTTGTTGCGGAACCACACCCGATCACATTCGACACATTGCAGAAGAAGTAAAACAATATACACCAAGACCATTACCGAGCATCGCAGCGCAATAAATCAACAGAAGAAATGGCAATCATTCATCCATATTTAAGATTGAGCGGACTGGAACCACTCATTGTGCGTCCCGAAACCAACTTTGTGAACGTGGGCGAACGCACCAATGTGACAGGCAGTAAGAAATTTGCCAGACTCATCAGGGAAGGATTATACGAAGAGGCGCTGAGCGTGGCGAGACAGCAAGTTGAAAATGGCGCACAAATCCTGGACATCAATATGGATGATGCGTTGTTGGATGGCGTAGTCGCGATGACCACCTTTTTGAATTTGTTACAAGCAGAGCCGGATATTGCTAAAATTCCGGTCATGCTCGATAGTAGCAAATTTGAAATCATTGAAGCGGGCTTAAAATGCGTACAAGGCAAATGCATTGTCAATTCCATTTCACTCAAAGAAGGAGAAGCGGCATTCATCAAACACGCCCAGATTTGTAAAAGATATGGCGCCGCAGTCATTGTAATGGCTTTTGATGAAATAGGACAAGCGGATACAAAGGACAGAAAAGTTGCCATTTGTTCCAGGGCCTATCAACTATTGACCGAAACCGTTGGTTACGATCCACAGGACATTATATTTGATCCCAACATTTTTGCGATTGCTACCGGCATTGAGGAGCACAATAATTATGCGGTTGATTTCATAGAAGCGACCCGCGAGATCAAAAGACGTATGCCACTGGTAAAAGTAAGTGGCGGCGTGAGCAACGTGTCTTTTTCATTCAGGGGAAACGATCATGTAAGGGAGGCCATCCACAGTGTGTTTTTATACCATGCGATTCGGGCGGGCATGGATATGGGGATTGTCAATGCAGGGCAATTAGTGATTTATGATGATATTGAACCCACGTTGAAACAATTGTGCGAAGACGTTATCCTCAACCGAAACAACGATGACAATGGCGCCACTGAAAAACTGATTCAATTTGCTGAAACGGTCAAAGCAAAGGGAAAAGAATTGGTGAAAGATGAGTCTTGGAGAAAAGAAACCGTTCAAAAAAGAATTGCCCACGCATTGGTTCATGGCATTACAGATTATATTGACGCCGATACAGAAGAAGCCAGGTTGCAGTATCCTGCCCCGCTGGATGTGATTGAAGGCCCGTTGATGGATGGTATGAATATAGTTGGCGACTTGTTTGGGGCCGGTAAAATGTTTTTGCCGCAAGTAGTGAAGAGTGCCAGGGTGATGAAAAAAGCAGTAGCTGTACTTACTCCTTATATAGAACAGGAAAAAGCCGACCGAAACAACCAGAAGGCCAACGGGCTGAGTGTACAAGAGAGCAAGGGACCCGCCAAAATATTATTGGCGACCGTGAAGGGTGATGTGCACGATATTGGAAAAAACATTGTGGGTGTTGTACTCGGTTGTAATGGATATGACATCATTGATTTGGGCGTGATGGTGCCCGCAGATAAAATTCTTTCGGAAGCACAGAAACACCAGGTGGATATCATAGGACTGAGTGGCTTGATCACGCCTTCTTTGGATGAAATGGTTCACATTGCCAAAGAAATGACCAGGCTGCAATTGAACATACCATTGCTGATTGGTGGCGCCACCACAAGCCGCATGCACACAGCTGTAAAAATAGCTCCTGAATACACCCACGGGGTGGTACACGTGTTGGATGCATCTCGCAGTGTAACGGTGGCAGGCTCGTTGCTCAACAAAGAAGCAAAAACGCCCTTCATGGAAGAAATCAAAACAGCCTACCAACAATTGCAAGCTGATTTTGGAAACAAAAAATCAGTGAAACAATGGATTCCTTTTTCAGAAGCACAAAAAAATCCTGTGAACATTGCATGGAGCGAATTTACCCCCACTAAACCGTCTTTCTTAGGAACCAAAACATTCAAGGATTATCCACTGGAATCAATCGCTGCTTATATTGACTGGCAGCCCTTTTTTATTGCTTGGGAAATGCATGGAAAATTTCCGGCAATATTATCCGACTCCATCGTCGGAAAAGAAGCCACCAAATTATACCAGGATGCCCGTGTTCTGTTGAAACAAATTATGGATGAAAAATGGTTGAATGCCAAAGCCACCATTGGATTCTGGGAAGTTGAGAAAACAGGGCCTGACAGCATTCGGGTGGAAACAAAGACACAATCGGTGACATTGGAATTTTTAAGGCAACAAAGCAAAAAGGCAGCCGATCAACCCAATTTGTCATTGGCTGATTTTATCCATCCGACAAAGAAAGATTACATCGGTGCGTTTGCCGTAACGATTGATGGCATTGAACCGCATATCAAAAGAATGGAAGAAAACCTGGATGATTACAATAAAATCATCTTGCAAGCACTTGCCGATCGGTTAGCCGAAGCGTTTGCCGAATATGTGCACCAACAAACCAGAAAAGAATATTGGGGATATGCCCACGAAGAAGCTTTAACCAATGAAGATTTAATCAATGAATCCTATAGTGGCATCCGTCCGGCACCCGGATACCCGGCGTGTCCGGATCATACCGAAAAAATTAAATTGTTTGATTTACTCGGAGGCGAATCGGCCACCGGCATTCGTCTAACAGAATCTCTTGCGATGTACCCCGCTTCTTCTGTTTGTGGCTGGTATTTTGCACACCCCGACAGTAAATATTTCGGTATCGGTAAAATTGAAAAAGATCAATTGGAAGATTATGCCAAAAGAAAAGACATCTCCATCGAAGAGGCTACAAAATGGCTCAGACCCGTCTTGGAATAACTACCGGTGTTTATACCTGCGAATCAGCTTCATATCCTCTTTGGTAGCCGGAATCATACTCACGGCTGTACCGCCTCCTGGCGCAAGCTGCAAGGACAATCTGGTAGACGCGTCTACCACAAAACGTTCAATCACATACGCTTCCGGATTTTTTTTCCAGTCTGCGTGGTTGGCATCTCGGTATACTGTGGCCACGTACTTCGTATGTGGGTCTAAAAACGACAGCGAAGCTTTTAATTTTCTTGCATTTTCATCGGTGATGGCACCCAAGAACCAATTGTCTTTTCCTTTGGCCTTGCGCGCTTCGATGATGTAGTCACCCGGTTCAGCATCCAGCACTTTGGTATCATCCCAGTCCACGGCCACATCTTTAATGAACTGAAACGCATCTGGATGGGCTTCATAATTTTCAGGAAGGTCTGCTGCCATTTGAAGTGGGCTATACATCGTAACATACAAGGCCAATTGTTTGGTCAGCGTGGTATGTACTTGCTCTTTTTTAGCTGAATCGTAATAATTCATTTTGATTTTGAAAATTCCGGGTGTGTAATCCATCGGACCACCCATCAATCGGGTAAAGGGCAATATCGTTTCATGATCGGGCGGGTTGCCACTGCTCCAGGCGTTGAATTCATTGCCCCTGGCCGCTTCGCAAGCAAGGAAGTTGGGATAAGTTCTGTGTAAGCCGGTTGGTCGAACTGGTTCATGCATATCCACCATAATGTGATACGATCCTGTTTTCTGGGCCACTCTTTCGTAGTGTTTCACCATCCATTGGCCATCGTGGTGCTCTCCCCTTGGAATGATATGACCCACATAGCCTGTTTTCACAGCATTATATCCATGCTGCTTCATGAAGCGGTACGCCGTATCCATCTGTCTTTCATAGTTGGTCACAGAAGCAGATGTTTCGTGGTGCATGATCATCTGTACGCCTTTAGATTTTGCATAGGCAGACAATTCTGCCACATTGAAATCGGGATAGGGTGTGACAAAATCAAACACATCCTCTTTCCATTGGCCAAACCAGTCTTCCCATCCGGTATTCCAGCCTTCGACCAACACCCCATCGATGCCGTTCTTGGCGGCGAAGTCGATGTATTTTTTCACATTGGCTGTGTTGGCTCCATGCCAAACTTTTTTTGCAGAAGGTGAAGCCGTCTGGCTTCTGGCCAAATCCCAGCTGGCAACGCCCACATGCATTTCCCACCAAACGCCGACGAATTTCTGCGGCTTGATCCATGACACATCTGTGTATTTGGTTGGCTCGTTCAGGTTCAGAATCATTCGGGACATTAAAATATCGGGTGCCTTGTCGCTGACAATAATCGTACGCCAAGGAGTGGTGGACGGTGTTTGCAAATACGCTTTATTGCCAAATGCATCCGGAACCAATTGCGAATGAAAGGTCATAGAGGATTTGTCCAGCACCAAATTCATGGCCGGATAGTTGATCAATGCAGCTTCGTGAATATTCAAATAGAATCCCTTTGTTGCCTTCATCATCAAGGGTGTTTGAACCGCATTGGTATCAAAAAAGGTTTTGGCATAAATCTCCTGTGATTTTCCGCCGCCTGTGGCATCTATCTGACTCAGCTTGGTTTCATAATAAGCATATTCGTTGGTATCGTAATCTCCGGGAATCCAGAATGCTTTGTGGTCGCCTGTCATGGCAAATTGGGTACATTCATCTGCCACCACAAAATGATTCAGGTTTTCTTGCGATGGAAATTCATACCGGAATCCTACTCCCTCATTGAACACCCTAAATACGATTACCAGTTGAATCCCCGAACCGCTTTGGTCTTTGAGGGTAAGCGAGACTTGTTTATACTGGTTGCGGATCAGGCTTTGTTCACCCCATACCGGTTTCCAGGTTTGATCCGTAGAAGATGTGTCGACAGAAACGATGTCAAATTGTGTCAATGCCACGGCAGGCTTTTGCAATTTCATGCCAAGGGTAGAGGGATTAATGACCCGAGCGCCCTTCATGTCTACCATATAGGAAATCACCCCCTTATTGCTGCGCTGAACCGTTAACTGAATCTTGCCATTGGGGGACTGTACCGTAATTCCTTGGTCGGCCCATGCCAATTGATGGATGATCAATAGCAGAAATAATGCAAAAGATTTAGGTAGTGACATGTGGTATTTTTTGTGAAGATACCAACAATGTGTAAAAAATACATGTAGCAAAGGATGGATTTTTAAAAGTAAATTGCCATCCAATGAAAAACATTCGAATCATCAGTTACAATGTCAACGGCATTCGGGCAGCCATCAAAAAAGGATTGTACGATTGGCTCGCTACCAACCCCGCAGAGGTGATTTGTCTTCAAGAAACCAAAGCAAACAATGGGGATGTTGATGTACAAGCGCTCGAGGCATTGGGATATGAGCACCATTGGTTCAGTGCAGGGAAAAAGGGTTACAGCGGGGTGGCCATTTTCACGAAAATCAAGCCGACATCCGTGAAAACAGGAAACGGATTTGAAATGAGCGATTTTGAAGGCAGGGTCATAGAAATGCAATTCGGCGACATCAAACTGATCAATGCGTACTTTCCTTCGGGCACTTCTGGCGAAGAGCGACAATCCTATAAATACCAGTGGCTTGACGAGATGTACGATTACCTGGAGAAAGTAAAAAAGAAGAACCCAAAAATCATCTTGTGCGGAGATTACAACATCGCTCACGAGGAAATAGATATCCACGATCCAAAAGGCAATAAAAAGTCATCCGGCTTTTTACCGGAAGAACGGGCCTGGATGACCAAATTCCTTGCTTCCGGATGGATTGACAGTTTTCGTCATTTTCACCCTGAGCCCCATCGGTACAGCTGGTGGAGCCAGCGTTTTCCGAGTGTCAGGCTCAACAACAAAGGATGGAGAATTGACTACTGCTGTGTGACAAAGCCTTTGGAAAAACAACTGGTGGACGCAGATATTTTCCCGGATGTCAAACACAGCGACCATTGTCCTGTGTACCTGAAAATCAAATCATAAGATATGTTCATATACAATGTAACCATTAAGGTTAAAGATGAAATTGCAGCTGATTGGCTCAACTGGCTACAGCAAGAACACATCCCGGAGGTGCTACAAACCGATTGCTTCACCCATGCCACCATTTTGAGGTTGTTGGAGGTAGACGATTCTGAAGGACCCACTTACGCCATTCAATACAAGGCACCGAGCAAGGCGTCTTATAACCTATACATTGAAAAACACGCAGCCCACCTGCGACAAAAATCTTTTGACAAATGGGGCGATGCTTTTATTGCTTTTCGGTCCTTCATGGAGGTTGTTAACTAATTGTGCAAAACAATAATGAATCTATTTTTTTGTTGGTTTATTTTAAGTATAATACCCTCAAGTGCTTGTCCACAAAGGATTGCAAGCGAATATTTGTGAAACCCAATACCAGCAAGGGTTTCATTGAGTCAAGCGTTTCCAATGATTTCTTATAAAATTCGATGGGATGGCTCAAAACCCCACCAAATGTGATTTCTAGCCGTTTTGAAAATGACCGAATTGTAATAAAAAAATTTTGTTGGAATTAAAAACCTTCTATATTTGTTCTAGTTATAATTCATCAAAAACTTTATTATGAACAAAGCTGAATTAATTGCAAAAATTGCTGATGACGCTGAGATTACAAAAACTCAAGCGAACGCTGCTGTAGATTCTTTTATCGAAGCAGTAACAAAAACATTGAAAAGTGGTAACAAAGTTACGTTGGTAGGTTTTGGAACTTTCTCGGTTTCAAAAAGAGCTGCTCGTAACGGTCGCAACCCTCAAACTGGTGCGGTTATCAAAATCAAAGCTAAGAAAGTTGCTAAGTTTAAAGCAGGTAAAGAATTGTCTGCTAAGATCTAATCTACTTTCAACCGTAAAAAAGCAAGGCGCTTACAGTGTCTTGCTTTTTTATTACATTTACTGAACCTAAATACACTTCAACATGGGACGCGGAGACATTAAAACAAAAAAAGGAAAGATTTTTGCCGGAAGCTTTGGAAAAAGCAGACCCGCTAAAGTAAAAGCTACAAAAGCTGCGCCAGCAGCCAAAAAAGCAGCAGCCCCCAAAAAGGCCGCAGCTAAAAAAAGCAAATAATATTCTAAGTTGATAAGTGATTTGATGGTCAATTCACTTATCAGCTTTTTGCTATCTATCAGGGAGCAAGTCTGTTTCTTGTCCAAACATCTTCACTATTCAGTCTGTATTCAATTCGGTCATGCAATCGGCTGGGCCGACCTTGCCAAAACTCCATTATCATTGGTTGTACAATGTATCCGCCCCAAAAGGGAGGACGCGTCATTGGTTCATGAGCAAATCGTGCCGATACATCGGCAAGGTTTTGATCCAACAGCGCCCTTGATGCAATCACCTCACTTTGGGGAGAAGCCCAGGCGCCAATTTGACTGCTCATCGGCCTCGAATGAAAATAATCATCGCTTTCTGTATCGCTGATTTTTTGCACCTTCCCCTCAATTCTAATTTGTCTTTCCAACTCTTTCCAGAAAAACACCAATGCAACATTCGGATTGCTTTCCATATCGGCTGCCTTGTGACTTTTGTAATTCGTAAAAAAGACAAATCCTTTTGGATTATACCCTTTCAATAGTACAATTCTCGAAGAGGGTAGATGCTGTTGGTTAACGGTGGAAAGCGTCATGGCGTTGACCTCGTCAATTTGACTATTGATGGCTTCCTGCCACCAACGATCAAATTGCACCATCGGATCATCGGCTGTATCTGTTTCTGAAAGAGACGCGACTGTATACTCTTTTCTAATCGATGCTAGGTTGGACATGACTATAGTTGGTTATGCATTTTCTGTATGTGATGAATCAATGGAATGCTCATTTCTGTAGAGGTCTAGCTCTTCTTTCAAAAATCCATTGTCAAGAAGGGCAATGGCCAAACTGCTTTCCAATAAGGCCACCTTCGATTTTAAATTGGAGAGTTGTTGATACAGGGCAGTTGTTTCAGCCAGTTGCTGATGCAAATCGGCAAGGGCAGCCTTTGTACTGGTGAATTGCTCCTTAATGGTATAGTAGGCCGTTTCCGTCTGTACGCTTTGAAACATTTCTGATTCTAACGAAGCTTCTCTTTTGGTGGCCCCTGCTGCTTGCTGCTGTTGGTGACCAATAAATTCACGCATCTGGGCTATTTCATGGAGATTGATATCCAATCTGCTTTGTAATTCAACAGCCAACGCCGCCGCTTCACGCAAAGATTCCAGCTCTTCTTCGCGAAGCCGTATCATGTATTCAAGATCCTGCAACTGAATTTGCAACAACTCATTGTCGCTCTTCAGTTGTTCTACAAAATTGTTGGATGGCATCATGAAAAGGGTCTTTGCCCTACTAAGATAATTACTTTTTTAACGGATTAAAAAAGTAGCCGAAAGAAATGAGTAAGGAGCGTGTGTAGCGCATTAACTTACCAGAGTGCCCACTTTTTCACCGGTCACCACACTCATTAAGTTGCCAGGCTTATTCATGTCGAACACAATGATGGGCAAGTTGTTTTCCATACAAAGGGTGAATGCTGTCATGTCCATCACGCTCAGTTTTTTGGAAATGCATTCGGCAAATGAAATTTTGTTGTATTTGGTAGCTGTCGGATCTTTTTCCGGATCGGCAGAATAAATGCCGTCAACCCTTGTACCCTTCAAAATCACATCCGCCTTGATTTCAATGGCCCTTAGCGAGCCGGCTGTATCTGTGGTGAAGTATGGGTTTCCGGTACCGGCGCCAAAAATCACTACCCTTCCCTTTTCCAAATGGCGAATGGCTCTTCTTCGAATATACGGCTCTGCAATTTGTTCCATTTTAATGGCGCTTTGCAAACGGGTGTACACGCCTTCTTTTTCGAGGCCACTTTGTACGGCCATGCCGTTGATGACAGTTGCCAGCATGCCCATGTAATCTCCTTGCGCCCTTTCAATACCTGTTTCAGCTTCGTTCATGCCGCGATAAATATTCCCGCCGCCAATCACCAATGCTACTTGTACGCCCATCTCGGTGATTTGTTTGATATCCCGTGCATACTGAGCGATCACGGCAGAATCAAGTCCGAAGTTTTTTTCTCCCATCAATGATTCTCCGGAAAGTTTCAATAAGACTCTTTTGTATTTAGGCAACATGGTAGTTGGTTTTATAGATGATTAGCGGTTTAGATGACAATGTTCATAAAAAAACCCGGTAAAAACCGGGTTAAAAATAATAAAATAATTTATCCTAATGCCACTCTTTTGAATGCGGTAACCTTCAAATCGGCTTCCACGCTCTTCAAATAATCGGCTACCGATTGGTTGCCGTCCTTTACAAAGGCCTGTGCCATCAAGGTGTTGTCTTTGAAAAATTTATTCAATTTACCCATGGCAATTTTTTCAGCCATTTCAGCTGGCTTCCCTTCTGCTTTTACCATTTCGATGGCGATATCCTTTTCCCTGGCAATGACATCGGCAGGAATAGACGTTTCATCTACCGCCAAGGGGTTCATGGCTGCAATTTGCATGGCCACATCCTTTCCTGCTTCTTCAGCCGTTTTGGTCAAACCGACCAATACGCCCATCCGGTTGGCACCATGAATATAGCTGGCCACATAGGGTGCTTCTATTCTGTCGAATTTAGATACTTCGATTTTTTCACCAATGGCAGCGAGTTTGTCGTTGATCAGGTCGGCTACTTTGGCACCGTTGATCTCAACATGGTTCAATTCTTCTGCGGTAGTTACGTTGTTTGCCACAGCTGCGTCAGCAATGCTGTTGGCAAAAGCAACGAAATCAGCATTTTTGCTTACAAAATCGGTTTCGCAGCTAATGCACAATACAATACCGGCTTTGTGATCTGCCGTTGTCTTGGCCAACACCACTCCTTCTTTTGCTTCGCGATCGCTACGTTTGGCGGCCACTTTTTGACCTTGTTTGCGCAACCAATCAATGGCTGCTTCAAAGTCTCCGTTGCTTTCAGTTAATGCTTTGCGGCAATCCAACATTCCTGCGCCGGTTGCCTGACGTAATTTATTAATATCTGCTGCTGTAATTGTGCTCATATTTACCTCCTGACAATCTCTTCTGTAAAAGAGATTCTTTTTTAATAATGTTAAATAAATAGATCCTTGTTCGGGTTACTTAGCGGCTGGTTTTCTGGTGCCAGTAGCAACACGACGTTTCGCCGGTGCGCCAGTTCCACTTTTAGCACGCTTTCCTTTGTCATCACCCGCATCAAGCTTTTGCTCAAAACGAGCTGCTTTTGCTTCTGCTGTTTCTTCTACATCTGTTTGGTCTTCATCGTCTTTATCTGCTTGACGCTCTTGCAAACCTTCTGCAATGGCAGCGGTAATGTAGTTGACAATAATGGCAATGGATTTGGTGGCATCATCATTTGAAGGAATCGCAAAATCAACTTTATTGGGATCACAGTTGGTGTCCACCATACCGATGGTGCTGATGTTCAAACGCTTTGCTTCTGCCAAGGCGATGTGTTCATGGCCGATGTCAACCAAAAACAATGCTGCAGGAACACGGCTGATTTGTGCGATACCGCCCAATACCTTTTCCATTTTGTCTTTATCTCTGGTCAAAGTCAATCTTTCCTTCTTGGTAAGGTTTTCTGCACTTCCGTCGCCCAAAAGCTTTTCGATGCTCTGCATTTTTTTAACGCTCTTGCGGACCGTGTTGAAATTGGTCAGCATACCGCCCAGCCAACGCTCCGTAACGAAAGGCATGTTTACGCGCTTTGCAGATTCCTGTACGATTTCTTTCGCTTGTTTTTTGGTGGCAACAAACATGATCTTCTTACCGCTGCGTGCGATAGCCTTCATGGCAGCTGCTGCCTCTTGCAATCCTTCCACCGTCTTATTCAAATCGATGATGTGGATTCCTTTTTTCTCGGCGAAGATATAAGGAAGCATTTTGGGGTTCCACTTCTTTCTTAAGTGACCGAAGTGAACTCCTGCTTCTAATAGTTGCTGTTGTAAAGACGTATTTTCCATTTTTTAATTTTAGAGTTTGAATGTTTTAAGTGTTAAGCTCAGTGGAATGGTTGATTTTTTCATCAATCTGATCCAATAAACCTGAAACAGCCAAGCGATTAACGCTTGCTGAACTGGAAGCTTCTTCTTGCTTTCTTGCGTCCTGGTTTTTTACGCTCTACAGAACGTGGATCACGCTTAAGCAAACCAGCTGCTTTCAACACTGGACGATACTCTGCGTTTACCTCCAATAAGGCTCTTGAAATCGCCAATTTTGCCGCTTCAGCTTGGCCTTTTACGCCACCGCCGGTTGCATTGATTACGATGTCAAACTTATCAGCTACTTCAGCTAATTTCAGTGGGGCTTCTACTTGGTTTTGTAGATACACCAACGGAAAATATGTTTTATAGTCTTTGCCATTCACTGTTATTGCGCCGGATCCTTTAGAAAGGAAAACACGTGTAACAGCTTCTTTTCTACGGCCGACTGCGTTTTTTTGCTTTTCCATTTATTCTATTTTATAGTACGATTGTACTGAGTTAATTATTTAATGATGGGGAAATTGAGTGCGGTTGGTTTTTGTGCGCCATGTGGATGTTCGGTACCGGCGTATACAAATAATTTTTTGTACATCTTACGACCCAAACGATTCTTTGGCAACATTCCTTTTACGGCTCTTTCAATGACTACTTCAGGACGACGCTTCAATAAATCTTTAGCAATTTCGCCTTTCTGACCACCGGGATAGCCGCTGAAGGTTAAATATTCCTTTTCGTCCATTTTATTGCCGGTGAATTTTACTTTATCGGCATTCAATACAATTACAAAATCTCCGCAATCAACATGGGGAGTGTAATAGGCTTTGTTCTTACCACGGAGAACAGACGCAATTTTTGCGCACATACGACCAACGGTTTGATTAGTACCGTCTACAACGTACCAGTTACGCTGCACGGTAGCCTCGTTCGCATGTTTAGTGGTGAAATGTAATTTGCTCATTTTGTTGTTTTTTTAGATGATGCCAAAGCTATCCCTCTGACAATTTTAAAATTTGGAGTGCGAAGGTAGGTGGATTTAGTTGTTTTTGGTATCAAAATGGCCATTATTTTTTATTGAACTTTTATAAACAATTGATAATCAGTAAAAAAATTGCGTCGCCGTGGAAATCATGCAGGGACTGTCTGCCCAAAAAGACACCGTGGTGATGGGGGTGATTGTATATATTTGCCCAGAATCCCACCAACATGAAATTTACACTCATTCGATTGGCCAAATCACTGTTCATCCGGTGTAAACTGCATTACCTCTTTGGGCCAATAGAGGGATTGTTTTTACAAATCAGCTACCTGAGCAAATTGTCCAGATGGGCCAATCAGCATCAACACATCCCCGGAAACGACTTCTTGTCTACTTGGGATTATACCAAGCGTTTTAGGTTGTATAGCCGAATCATTGAGCAAGAGCAATTGACAGCACCCGTCTTATATCTAGAATTCGGGGTGGCAACGGGTGCGTCTTTTAATTGGTGGATGGAACAAAACCAGCATCCCGACTCCAGGTTTTATGGGTTTGATACTTTCAGTGGGTTACCGGAAGATTTTGGGCCTTATAAAAAGGGGCATTTCAATTCAGGATCTATTCCTGCCATCAGAGACCATAGAGGTACATTTTATGAAGGACTCTTTCAACAGACCTTACCCGGATTTTTGAAAACGTTTCAAAATGATCATAGAAAAGTCATCATGATGGATGCGGATTTATATACAGCTACTTTATATACGCTCACTTCACTGGCGCCCTACTTGAAAAAAGGAGATATCATTCTGTTTGATGAATTCAGTGTGCCCACGCATGAGTTTATGGCATACTTACACTTTGTTCAGTGTTACATGATAGAATTGAAGCCAATAGGCGTAATCAACAATTATTATTTTACGGCTTTCAAAGTTGTGTAGGGAAGAGAAGCAGAAGTCAATGGTTAGGCCTGCTTGCGCACATACTTTGTAAGAATTACAATAAGCTGTCCTTCGATTTTTCCTTCTATCTGTTCTGTATTGTCTTGCACCAGCTTGATGTTTTTGACAACCGTGCCCATTTTGGCATTCAGGGTAGATCCTTTCACATCCAATGATTTGATCAGGACCACCGAATCGCCATCTTGCAGCACTTGTCCATGGCAGTCTTTGTGTAAATCAACACTGGCATCGTTTTCGTGGTCTCCTGTTCTTTTTGCCCAAGCCAAGGTTTCCTCATCCAGATACATCATATCCAACTGTTCTGTGGCCCAGCTTTCTTCGCGAAGCCGATTCAACATTCGCCAAGACACGACTTGAATGGCAGGTACTTCACTCCACATGGAAGTAGTCAAACAAGACCAATGCGGTTGATGGAGCGCTTCCTTCTTTTCAATTTGAGCCAAACAGGTACTGCAAACCATCAGACAGCCCGCTGCGTCTTGGTGGGGCGCATACGGTGCTTCGTATAAAGAGAGCGAGCCAGCAGCAGCACACAATTCACATTTGTTTTCAGCGCGGACAAGCAATTGGGTTTCTAATATCATGAGATTGTTGATAAGGCTGTAAAGATACACGATTTTTAAAGGAGGGGCAATCAGTTTCTAACTGATGCGTATACACGCTCGCCGTTTATGTATGTATACATTACTGTTGTTTTCAATAATTGATCTTCTTGGCATTTTATAATGTCGCGGTCGAGGATAATGAAGTCTGCAGCCTTTCCGTTTTCTAAGCTTCCTTTTTCTTTTTCTTCAAACGCCGCTTTAGCCGCCCAGATGGTCATGCCCCGAAGGGCTTGTTCTCTGCTCAACGCATTTTCTTTTTGAAATCCGCTTGCGGGAAAACCTTGAGCATCTTTTCTGGCCACCGCAGCATAAAAAGTTTTAAAGGGACTGATGGCTTCTACAGGGAAATCCGTTCCCAGTGGCATCCATCCATTTTGTTGGAGCAATTGTTGATACGCATAAGCTGTTTTGATTCTGGCTGATCCGAGTCTTGCTTCTGCCCAGTACATATCACTGGTGGCGTGCGTAGGTTGCACCGAAGGAATGATTTGGTAGGTCTTGAAAAAATAAAAGTCATTTGGGTCCACCACCTGCGCGTGTTCAATTCTCCAACGTTTATCCGGTTTGCCCTGTAACACACTTGCATAAATATTTAATACGGTGCGATTGCCGCTGTCTCCAATGGCATGTGTACACATCTGAAAGTCCGATTGTATTAGTTTGTTGGCGACCTCTCTAAAATGATTGACATCACTCAGCAAAAATCCATTCCATTTTTTTTGGTCGGCATATTCTTCGAGTAAACAAGCGCCTCTTGAACCCAGTGCTCCGTCAGCATACAGCTTGAATCCACCCACGTGCAAGCGGTCTGTTTTATACGGGCCCTTTTTAATCCAACGATCGTAATATTGGGCGCTGTCAGATAACAATGCATAGATTTTCATTTTTAACCTGCCGGCCTGCTGCTCTTCATCCACCAACTGGATGGTGTGTTCGCTGACACCACAATCGTGCACACCTGTCAGGCCCCAACCAAAACATTCTTGCTGCAAGGCATTGTAGTATAGACGGGTAAGGCTATCAGGTAATGAGGGAATGCATTTCTCCACCACATCCATGGCATTATCAATCAGGATGCCTGTCAATTGTTGTTGTTGGATTTCGATGGCGCCACCAGATACCTTGGTGGCAACCGTAATGCCGGCAATATCCAAGGCGGCTTGGTTCACCAGTGCGGCGTGTCCATCAATTCTTTTTAGAAACACAGGCCGGTTCGGAAAGAGACTATCCAATGCCTGTTTGGTAGGAAACCGGGTATCCGCCCAATCGTTTTGGTCCCAGCCCCTGCCATAAATCCAATGCATCGGAGCGCTTTGGCTGTACACTTGTATTTTGTCAATGACATCGGCAAACGAAGTGGTTCCGACTAGATCGCATTTCCAACGATCGGTGGCGAATCCTGTAAAGTGACAATGCGCATCGATGAATCCAGGCAGTACCGTTTGACCCGCTGCGTCCAACACACGATCCGCACTATATTGTTGTAGAATCTCGGCAGAGGTGCCAACCGCTACAATGCGGCCCTTATCGATGGCCATGGCTTCTGCAACAGAAAAAACACTGTCAACCGTATAAATGGTTGCATGGTGAACAATCAGCGCCACCTGTTTCTTGGTTTGACAAGAAAGCATGAATGCGCAAGCCATTAAAACGAGAAGAGATCTTTTCAACATCATAGAATCTTTTATTAAAAATACGACAAAAGGGGCTATGTATTTTTTAACTTTGATTTAGATATGTATTCAAAAGAAACCATACAACAATTTCAAGCCCATACCTCCGAATGGCTGAAAGCGGGTTCAAAAAAAATCAACAGGGACAACATAGAGGACCTTCGTTCCATTCTTCGTTTTCATGAGCATCGGTATTATGTAGAAAACGACCCGTTGGTGAGTGATTTTGAATACGACCAGTTGTATTCGGTACTGGATCAGTTTGAAAAACAGCATCCCAACCTGGTTACAAAAGATTCTCCCACCCAACGAGTGGGGGCAGGTCTGATCAAGGATTTTCCCAAAACGCCCCATTTGGTTCCGATGTTGTCACTGGAAAATTCCTACAATGCAGCCGACCTGCTCGACTGGGACAGAAAAGTCAGAGAGCTATCAGGGTTGGACCAGGTTGTTTATTCCATTGAACCCAAATTTGACGGCGCTAGTATTTCGCTGGTGTACGAGAATGATTTACTGGTAAGGGGTATCACGAGGGGCGATGGAGAAATTGGAGACGACATCACCCCCAATATTCAACAAATCAAATCCATCCCATTATCCGCTGCATTCAGCAAGCATCATATCCATCAGATTGAAATCAGGGGTGAGGTGTTGATGAATAAAAACAACTTTAAAAAATACAACGAAGGGTTAATGGAAGAAGGTCTTCCGCCTTTGGCTAATCCCAGGAATGCCGCCGCCGGTTCGCTTCGGATCAAAGACACATCGGTTGTGGCCAAAAGAAACCTGGAGGGATTTTTATACCATGTGAGTTTTGTCAATCCTACAGAGCCGAACACAAACGCAATGGTACATAGCCATTCAGAAATGTTGCAGCTATTGTGGGAGCTAGGATTCAGAAGCCCGGTGAAAGAAATGAAAGTGGTTCGAGGCATCGACGAGGTCATTCAAGAAGTGACTGCCTTCGAAGGAATCCGCGACAATCTTCCATATGAAATTGACGGTATGGTGATTAAGGTGAATGATTTGGCTTTACAAGAAAAACTGGGCATGACCTCTCACCATCCGCGCTGGGCCATTGCCTTTAAATTCAAGGCAAGACAAGCCACCAGTACCTTATTGTCAGTGGATTTTCAAGTGGGCAGAACGGGCGCAGTGACACCGGTTGCCAAGATTCAGCCCGTTCATGTAGGAGGCGTAACCGTGAGCAGTATTTCCATTCACAACGAAGACTATATCAAAGAAAAAGACCTTCATATTGGAGACCGGATATTGATTGAACGAAGCGGCGATGTGATTCCTCAAATTGTCAAAGCGCTGACAGATGGCAGAGATGGCAAACAACAATCCATTGTTTTTCCTACAAATTGTCCCGCATGCCAACATCCGTTGTTCAAGCCCGCAGACGAGGCGGTTTGGCGTTGCACCAATATCAATTGCACCGCACAAGTGTTGGAGCGAATCATTCACTTTGTCAGCAAAGACGCCATGGACATTCGGGGATTGGGGGAAGCCAATGTGCGAAAATTCTACGAAATGGGGCTCATCAAAAGCATCCCGGGTATTTATTCTTTTGATACCGCTTTGTTGAGTAACCTAGAGGGTTTTGGAGAAAAGTCCATCGCCAATCTCAAGCAAGCCATTGAAAAAAGCAAACAACAGCCATTGCATCGATTGATCTATGCACTGGGTATTCGATACGTAGGTGAAACCACGGCTAAAACGATTGCACAACAGATAGAAAATCTATTTGAGATTGGACAGTTCACTGAAGAGCGATTGCAGCAAATGGAAGATGTGGGTACCAAAGTGGCTGCCAGTATTTTTCACTTCTTTCAAAACAAAGACAATCTGGTCATGCTCAAAGAATTGGAAGAGGCCGGCGTGCAGATGCAAAACAACACGCCTGCGATTACCCAAGGAAATTTGAGCGGAAAAACCTTTTTGTTTACGGGCACCCTTTCCCGATTGAAACGGTCCGAAGCAGAAGCAATGGTAGAACAGAATGGAGGCAAACTCCTTAGTGGCGTGAGCAGCAAGTTGAATTATTTGATTGCAGGTGAAGATGCGGGAAGCAAGCTGGAAAAAGCCAAAAAGATTCCCAGCATCAAAATCATCAGCGAGGACGATTTTGAAAAAATGTTGAATACCTAGCACGAATTTTTATTATATTTATCATTCGAGGGGGTATTGCTGGTAAACGATATCCGCCCGCTCGATACACCTAACATTTAAATTTTCAATCGATGATCAAGAAAATTCCTGGCGAAAGTTGGAAACAAATGCAATTTGCCGGCCACAAAAAGCTGAGAAAAAAATATGCGGTGTCCAATCATGGCAGGGCAGCTAGTTACACCAATTCGGTGGCACAGGATGGTACGTTGCTCAATGGTTCGGTTACTTCAGGATATCGCACCTTGAATCTGCACGTGGAAGGTGGGAATGGAACGATTTATATTCATAGAGAAGTTGCTAAATTGTTTTGCAGCAAAAAATCGCCCAAGCAACAATTTGTGATTCATATCAATCATAAAAAAACAGACAACAGCTCAAAGAATTTAAAGTGGGCAACCTTGGAAGAAGTCAGCAGCCATCAACAAAAAAGTCCGTTGAAGATTGCCTATAAAAAAAGACAAGCCAACCGCACCGAAGGATTGAAACTGACGGCTACGCAGGTTAAAACCATCAAAGACACGATTAAAAACCCCAAAAGAAAGCTGACCTATAAACAGCTGGCAGCCAAATACAAGGTAAGTGAAATGACTTTGTATCGAATCAAGAGTGGTGAAAACTGGGGCAGAATCAAATAAATCGAATAATTATATTTTTAAAGGAATCGGCAACAACCGGTTCCTTTTTTTGTTTATTGAATAATAAATCTTTCAAATGATGGAATTGGCTGTTGTAAAATTCTTGTCGGCACTCAAAAAAAATAACAATAAGCCTTGGTTCGACAGCCACAGGCCTCAATATGAATCAGTCAAAAACCAGTTCAGGTCTTTTGTAAGTGAGATGATCGTACACATCTCTCGGTTTGATCATTCCATCGCCAGATTGGAATCAAAAGACTGCATGTTCAGAATCAACAGAGACGTACGATTCAGCAAAGACAAGCGGCCCTACAAAAATAATTTTGCCGCCTATTTCAACAAGGGTGGCAAAAAAGGTGGTGGCGGCGGCTATTATATTCATATAGAGCCGGGCAATAGCTTTGCAGCAGTAGGTGTGTGGATGCCACCGCCAGACGAATTGGCCAAGATTCGTCAAGAAATTGATTACAATTACATCGAATGGAAAAATATATTATCTGAAAAGGGTTTTAAAAAAACCTTTGGAGGAAAGTTGGATTGGGGGGAAACATTGGTTCGGCCACCCAAAGGGTATACAGAAGAGAATCCCGCCATTGAATACCTAAAACTCAAAAGCTTTGTAGCCATTGTGCCGCTTACAGACAAAGAACTGGTAGCAGTGGATTTGGTTAAAAGACTTTCGACAATCTTTCAGGCGGGACAGCCACTGCTGGCATTCATCAATCGGTCCTTGGATTAATCGTACCGCAATGATTCAATTTGCTGATTCGGCAGCAGTAAATGGGTCTTAAATCCAAGCCGATGGGCTGTATCAATGTTCATTTGTGTGTCATCAACAAACAAAGTTTCAGCTGCTACAATATTGGCATCCGCCAATACATACTCGAAAATATCGGCATTGGGCTTTCGCATGCCCACCTTGTGAGAGTAATACGCTTTTTCAAAATAATCATCTACCTCAGTAGCACCTATTTGTCTGCGTAAAATCGCATTGACTTCTTCCAGATGAATCGCATTGGTGTTGCTCAGCAGAAAGAGACGATAATCACTTTTAATTTTTTCAAGAAACCGCATGCTTTCCATTCGAAAATCTTTCAAAATGGCATTCCAGGCATGTTGAATGGCGGTAGTGTCGGCAGGTCCTGCCATTTGAGCCTGCATTGCTGCATAAAAATCATCATTGCTGATTTTGCCCATTTCCAGTGCTTCGAATAGTTTCGATGCATTGATTTGAGAGAATTGCTGATCGAAATTTGAAACTCCCAGGGCTTCAAATGCTTTGGCGGTTTGCTGATAATCGATGTCGATGAGCACTGCGCCCATATCAAACAAAAGGTTCTTTATAATAGCCATGATTGTGGTGAAAAACTTCTTGCAAATATCCGAATTTAGTTACTTTTGCGGTCTGTTATTTCGCATAACAGGGCCTATAGCTCAGTTGGTTAGAGCATCTGACTCATAATCAGAGGGTCCCAGGTTCAAGTCCTGGTGGGCCCACTAACAAATCCTCGGAACACACCGGGGATTTTTTGTTGTCATTAGATAGAAACAAAAGTCAAGGTTTTTTAATGTATTTTTCCATACCATCATGAGGAATCATTCCACATACTTCGTTCAGCATATTCTATGGAGGGGATTGTTTTTTCTTTCGGGTTTTATGGTAAACATTTTGATTGCCCGACACTTTGGTCCTGAAGGCAGTGGTATAAATTACTACACGATGGCAATGTTTTCTTTCGCAACCCTTGTATTAAGCGGAAGTTACGAATCGGCCATCGTCTATTTCAGCTCCAACATAGAAATCTCATCCCATAAACTATTCGGCTTGTCTTTGCTTTGGATATTGATTGGCTTCATGCTGTTAGGGCTGGTTGGATGTTTTACTGCATTAAGTCAATCCGAAAACAGAAACGGTTATTTGTGGCTGCATGGATCGATGTTTATTGTGGGTAACCTAATGGTGGGGTTTATGAGCAGCTTCTACTCTGCTGAAAAAGATTTTAAAACACCCGGCCTTGTTGGTGTAGTGATCAATGTCTTACTGATGATGGCTATTGCATGTATCCATACATCAAACTGGATTTCAGCGCCACAGTTTTGGGCCTTGTATTTTGGAAGTTTCTTGATTCAAGGGATTATCATGTTGTGGGTCTTGTTAGGACAAGGGATGAGGGGTGCGGAATGGTCGCTTCCAAATTCAGCAGAAATCAAAAAAATTATTCATTACCTAGTGGTAGTATTTGTCTGCAACGTAGCCATGTTTGCATGTTATCGATTGGATTATTGGTTTGTACATCAATACTGTTCACTCTCTGCATTGGGGAATTATATTCAGGTTTCTAAGCTTGTACAGCTATTTTTTATATTGCCAGGCGTCTTGGCGGGGGTTGTATTTCCATTAACTGCTAGTGACAACAAAACGCAAACAAAAGAAATGATCGCCTTGTTGTCCAGGTTGCTCTTCACGCTTTATTTGGCGGGCTGTCTGGTATTAGCCGCAACAGGCAAATGGCTATTTCCTTGGGTGTTTGGTGAGGAATTTACCCAGATGTATAATTCCTTCCTCTTTTACATTCCGGGCGTTCTTTTCTTTTCCGCTCTGTTTTCGCTCACTGCTTATTTTGCAGGAAGCGGAAGGGTAATCGTGAACCTAAAAGGCGCACTCATCGCACTGGTCGTGATTGTTACGGGCGATTTTCTTGCCATTCCTGTTTGGGGAATCAACGGGGCGGCGATGATTAGCAGCTTAGGATACATGTCCTATTTCTTTTATGTGATTAGTGTGTATTCGAAAGAACACCAGGTAGGCATTGGGAATTTTTTAATAATGAATAAAAAAGACATAGGCTTCATTGGACAAATCTTAAAAAAAGAAACCGATACACTCCGTGATTCAAAATAAAGAAACACATACATACGCTTTGTGGCTTCCCAGCTGGTATCCAAACAACGTGACACCTTATGCCGGTGATTTTATCAAACGGCATGCAGAGGCCGTAGCCATCTATCAGCAGGTTGTGGTGGTTCATGTTCAAAAAGCTGATAGTCGCTTGTCCCCCGCACCATCGGGAGAGGTTAAGCAGGTTGAAGGGAAACCAACAGAAATTATTGTGTACTATCAGCCGCTTGAAACCGGTATTCAGATCTTGGACAAACTGTTTTCCTTTTTGTCATATCGTCAATTGTATCGAAAGTATTTGACAGCATTGATTGCAGCACATGGAAAGCCATCGGTTGTTCACGTGCATGTTGCTCACAAAGTGGCAGGAATCGCTCTTTGGGTCAAAAGAAAATATGGCCTTCCGGTAATCATCAGTGAGCATTGGAGCGGTTATCTGTCCAAAGCAAGAACAGGCCTCAAGCGATTAAGCGGATGGGAGCAGTCTGTATTGAAAAAGCTGTATCAAAAGGCGGCTGCCGTCACAACGGTTTCTAATTATTTAGGAAGGGCCCTTATTGAACAAATGAACATCCGAGCATTTCAGGTGATTCCTAACGTGGTGAATACAACTATTTTTCGACCCATACACAAAAATCCGAATCCTGTTGCCTGTTTCATCCATGTGTCCGGCGGTGGCGAAGAAAAAAACATACAACAAATCATGGCTGCTTTTCAAAAAGTCAAAGCCAATGGTATTGCATTTGAGGCGGTTTTTGTGGTAAGCAATCAGGGGGCGGTGCAATCGCTGGTGCTGGAAATGGATTTGACAGAAAACATTCGTGTATTGGGTGAGATGCCTCAAACAAATTTAGTAAAGCACATGCAAGAGGCAGACGCCTTGGTCTTGTATTCACAATACGAAACATTCGGATGTGTGGTGATTGAAGCCAATGCCTGCGGCATACCCGCCATTGTAAGTGATTTGCCAACCTTTAGAGAATACTGCATCGAAAACCAGACGGCCCTGTTTGCAGGTGTGAATGATTCAAATATGCTCGCCAGCCAAATGATGTATTTAATTGAAAACAAGGATTCAATTGATAGGCAAACCATGGCCGAACGAACCCGCCAACGCTTTTCCTATGAAACCGTTGGCCAACAATTCAAAGAATTGTACACTAAAATATCATCCTAGCATTCCCGTAAACATAAAAAAAGTCCGCTCATTGCTGAACGGACTTTTTGGACTTAAAAGAGATTGGTTTATTTTTTCACAAATTTGGCAACTGCTTTTGGACAATTGTTATTGCAGATCAGTTTGACAAAATAACTACCCGCTGCCAATTCACCAATGTTGAATGTGACAAGATTGTTGCCCTTTTGTACCATTACCTGTTTGCTGGCCACCACATTGCCGAACACATCGGTAATCAATGCCTGTACTTTATCGCTGGCAGGCGCTGTGATTACTACGTTTACCAAAGCGCTGGCCGGATTCGGATACACATCCGCTATCGACAATGCCATTGGATGGTTGTCGCGTATGGTAACCACATTGCTCAACTGGCTGCGACCATCGTTGTCTACCTGTCGCAGACGATAATATTGTACCGTACCTGTGTAGCTATTATCGGCATACAAATAATTCAGGTCAGAAGCGCTGTTGCCCCCAATGGCCAATGATTGCACAAAACCGATGGTGGTGTACTGCACCCCGTCTGTGGAGCGCTGTATCTCAAATCCGTTGTTGTTGCTTTCGGAAGAAGTAATCCAACGCAACACATTTTTATTGCCTTCTTTGGCACCGGTGAATCGGGTAATGGTGACAGGCAGCGCACAACTAACGGTAACGGTTACATCTGAACTGGTGGTACAGCCATTTGTGCCTGTAGCCGTTGCAGTATACGTTTGGGTACTCGCAGTTTGTGCATACACAGTAGTTGGATTGCCTGTATATGGAATGGTGGCAGCCGCATCGGTAAACAAACTGGCCGTGGGTGACCAGGAAATGGTTGAAGTGGCCGATCCGGTGAGCAATACATCGTCTATATACCAATAATATGCGCCAAAAGTTAATCCTGACATTTTAAATGAAACATAAAATGTTGAAGATCCCACATCTGCAGTATTAATGGATAAAGTCTGCGTGGATGCCAGCTGATCGGCGGTAACAGGATTGGTAATCCAGGTAGTTGGATTCCAGTTGATGCCATCCGAACTGGTTTCAACTGCAACAGCATACGCATACGTGCTTGAATAATGATCTAGAAAGTTTTTCCAAGATAATGTCAAGGATGTATATCCGGATGTGTTGATTGGACCAGCATATAAACGATCTGTTAGACTGGTTGATTGGCTATTACCAGTAAACTTCATTTCATAAGCAGCGCCCCCTGCATTGGCTGTGTTGCTGGTACCCAAAGCATCTCCTGCTCCAATAACGGTTTGCCAAGGACTAGGTAAGGAAGAGGTAGCAAACGATTCGTTTAGTAAAGTACCGTTGATTGTTCCTCCATTGGTCACAAGAGATTGTATCACATTCGGGCAAACTGTTGCTGCATTGGGCGTAATGGTAACCGCGGCAGGTAGTGGTTTCACTGTTACTGCTACAGAAGCCGTATTGGCACACTGGCTTCCCGATGATTGAGAAGCTGTTAAATTATATGTAGTAGTAACTGTTGGGCTGAATGTCCAACCATTCACTGCATCTCCAGCTACACCAGTTGATGGGGACCAAGAATACGTATCATAATCCGAACCGCCGGCTGTTACGGTAACTGCACTGGTTGCTGATCCGCTGCAAGTAGAGACAGATGATCCATTCAAAGAAAAGGCCGGTGGGTTATTCACGGTTGCAGTAACAGTTGTCCGTGCTGATACACATTGATCAACATACTTTAGATTGTAGAACCAATAATACGTACCAGTAGTCGTTCCGCCCCATTCAGAAGAAGTAACATTTACCGAGGAAGAATTATAAGGAAAAGCAACCCCTGAAGAACCTCTCACAAGATTTACCCCAGAATATGCCTTTACCAACATGCGATAACCTGTGCCTACAGGAATGGTGTAATTTAAAGGAACAACATTGGGCGTAGTAGTGCCCCCATTGGACAAGGATACGTTGCCTGTAGAAAACAATTCGGTGGTCATGGCGGCATCCATGATTTTAATATCCACTGTTCCCGCAGAAGTAGAGTACAAGTCTACGCTTTTCAACATTACTTGCTTGGTAACATCAAAAACAATTCCCCAATCTGTAGTAGTGAAAGTGGTTTCACTTGAAGCTGGAAAAGGTTTGCCGGTAGCGACAGTAGGGCCTGCCACACTTGATTCAACATAATAATCTTTGGTAGCACTCAACACTGGCGTCGTGTAGCTATTGCCGGTAGCCAAAGGCGTTCCACCCGTTGCCACATCGTACCAACTAAGAGTAGTGCCGGCAGAAGCGGTACCATTTAAAGTCACAACTCCAGTTCCACACCTGGTGGCGGGCGTCGTGCTCAATACGGCAGGTGTCGCTGCAATAATAAGTTTGGGCGCAGAAGATGCTGCAGTGAACCCGGAACAGGTGACCAAACATTGAAAATACGTATCACTGGAAACAGTGGCGGAATAAGTCGAACTGGTACCGCTCACATTAGACCAGCTGGTATTGTCTGCAGATGATTGCCATTGATAAGTAACGCCGCTGCCTGTGGTTTGATTTTGAAGCGATAAATTCACTGTGCCCGATCCGCACACGCTCGATACGTCTGCAATGGTATTGCCCGGAGTAGGCGTCGATGTGCAAGCAGGGGCTGCCAATATTTTGATGGTATAATCTTCGGTTTCTCCGTATGTTCCTGCCATCGTGCAACTCATAGTCGCGTCAACGGTTGTGCTATAAGCATACCTGATTCGCATTCTGGTGAAACCCGCTGTTGCCGAAGAAGGAATGGGTATAGAAATAGTGGTGGTGGAGTTTCTTGTTATCGCGTTGCTAATTAAAAAGAATTCGCCTGCATCTGCAAAATCACCATCTGCATTAAAATCAATCCAAGCACCGGCTCCATGAGTACCAGTACCGTTGCCAGATGTGAGAGATAAGTTATAAGAAGAACCCCCGGTTACCGTTGTGGTTTGTGTGCCTGAAGTAGGATAAAGTGTATAGCCGCCTGCCCCACAGGTTGAACTGTTATTAATCGTATTGAAAGTGATATTGGTGATATGATCATTTAACGAACAATCGATATTGCCGGTTGGGGCACAATAGGTTAGCATCGTTTGTACCAATATTGAATTGGATGTACCGTCATTTCCAGCACAACTAACCACGCACTTAAAGTAAGTATTAGCGGTAATCGTAGCTGTATAAGTATCAGCATTGGCAGCAGGGATAGCCGTCCAATTGCTGTTATCCGAAGAAGAATACCATTGATAGGTTACCCCCGCTCCGGAAGGCGTTTGTAATGAAAGCACAGTGGTATTACCTGAAACCACGGGATTAACAGAAGCCAACGTGTTACCTGGTGTAGGCGTTCCTGAACAAGCTGGAATCGTATAAGTAATCAACACCCTGCCTGCGCCGCCTGCGCCACCAATTTGACTGTTCGCAGTTCTGTATCCACCACCGCCACCGCCGCCAGGTGCTGCTCCAGCAGAGCCAGGAGAATTTGAGGTAACAGCCGCGCCGCCTGCGCCACTACCAACTGCTGAATTGGTACCTCCCGCAGCACCACTCGTTGATCCACCTGAAGAGCCATTTGCACCTGCAGTAATGGTTGCTCCGGTAAGGCTTACATCAACCGATCCCGAACCGCCTGTGCCAGCTGTAGAGCCTGTACTAGCGCCACCTGTTCCGCCATTAGCCGTTATAAGCGTCAGGGTAGAACTGTTTCTGATAAAGGTTGTTGTGCCACCTGTTCCGCCGGGAGGAAGGGTATTGGTAGTAGCCCCAGCTGTACCACCCGCACCAATATTAATAGTGAAGGTTTCTCCCGGGAAAACGGATAACCCGGTGTAGGAAACATAACCGCCTGCGCCACCGCCAGACCCGCCAATGTTATTGTTTCGGCTTGCACCACCACCGCCGCCGCCGCCCCAGGCTTTGATATCGATAGATGTTACCCCAGCCGGAACAGTCCAGGACGCAGTACTAGTGGTAATGGTTTCGGTAGTTTGTGCGATGGTAAACTTTGCCATTCCAACCAAAAAAGAGAAAAACAATAAGGCACGAAGACGTAAAATTCTTTTCATGTGATGGTATTTAGATATAAAAACCGGATGGGCCCAACAGAAATGTCAATCGATTGGAAGCACAGAAACGGTCATTTCAAATGTAATAAAAAAAGCTTTATTGTTAATATTTGAACAAAAATATTGGCGCAGTGGGCTGAAAACCTGCACCTTGATTAAATATGAAACTTAGGTGGTACCTTTGTTACCTATTCATTGATCACCAACCGCACCGGCAGGGATGATTGCCGCACATTCATTATGAAAAAAACACTTGCTTTATTGATGGCATTTGCAATTATTGGCAGTTCGTTTGCCCAAGATTCCAAAGCACCTAAAAAAATGGATTTGTCGGGTCAGGCCGGTGACCATTTTATGTTACAGATTGGCTCAGACAGGTGGTTGAATATGCCGGACAGCATCAGCAACCATACAAAGGGCTTTTCCAGAAGTGCCGGTGTATATGTGATGATCAATAAGCCCTTCAAAAGCAATCCCAAGCTGAGTGCAGCTTTTGGAATTGGAGTGGGAACCAGTCATATCTTTTTTGAAAAAACCTCAATTGATATCAATGGCACAACGCCTGTTTTGCATTTCAACGCACTGGACACCCTGAGCCGTTTTAAAAAATACAAAGTAAGTACCGCCTATGCTGAAATCCCTGTTGAACTTAGGTATACTGCCCATCCCGACAAGCCCAATAAAAGCTTCAAGGCTGCCATTGGGGTGAAAGTTGGAACCATCTTGAATGCGCATACCAAGGGAAAAAATTTCCAAAACGCAGCCGGTACGTCCACCATTGGATATACCCAGAAAATCAGCTCCACATCATATTTCAACAACACCCGACTGGCTGCTACCGCCCGGGTGGGGTATGGTCCTGTTAGCCTTTTCGGCACCTACAACTTTGCTGCCGTTTTCAAGGACAACGTAGCTGCCAAAATGAACTTATTGCAAATAGGAATTAGCATAAGCGGCTTATAAAGGTTGTTCTTTTGTTGGGGTAGTCGAAGAAAATCAAATGAATTTTGTTTAGGCTGTGCCGATGTTTTAATTTTACGGCTCAACACCGGATGGTTTCCCCATGAGCGATCAAATCAAGCACGAATGTGGCCTAGCTTTCATTCGGCTTCGCAAACCTTTTAGTTACTACCAGCAACAATACCAATCAGCACTTTACGGACTCAACAAGTTGTACCTCCTCATGGAGAAACAACACAATCGCGGACAAGATGGCGCAGGAATCGCTACGCTCAAATTGGATACAGAGCCCGGCTATCCTTTCTTGTACCGGATTCGAAGCAATGCCAGCCAACCCATCGCCGATCTTTTTGATACCATCGGGAAAGAAATAGCCGCGGTAGAAAAATTACAGCCTGATATCAAACAACATCCCGGATTGATGAAAGGTCATTTGGAAATGATGGGCGAAATCCTGCTGGGTCATCTTCGGTATGGCACACAGGGAAAAAACGATGTGGGATTTTGTCATCCATTTATTAAGAAAAACATCATTCCCGCCAGAAACCTCGCCTTGGCAGGAAACTTTAACCTGGTTAACACGGAAGAACTTTTTGAAAAAATAAACATGTCGCCAGATGCTTTTCAAAAACAAAGTGATTTGGCCGCTATGATGGAAGTGATTCATCATTATTTGGTAGCTGCAGATGAGCAGTCTCCTGAGTCCTTGGAAATAGAAGCTGTATTGAAAAAAGCAGTACCGCTTTTTGATGGTGGCTTTCACATTGCAGGCATGGCCGGCAATGGCGATGCGTTTGTAGTAAGGGATGCACACGGCATTCGGCCTTCTTACTATTACATCAACGAGGAAGTAATGGTGGCTGCCAGTGAAAGGGCCGCCATCCGGACCGCATTCCATGTGAAAGAGAACGAAGTGCACGAATTGATGCCGGGCACCGCCCTCATCATGAAGGCTGACGGCAGTTACCACATCACAGAAGTGGTCCCCGCCAAAGAAAGAAAAGCTTGCAGCTTTGAACGCATCTATTTTAGCCGGGGGAGTGATGAAAAAATTTACAGGGAGCGCATTGCCCTGGGAAGGAACTTGAGCGATGTGGTACTCAAGGCCGTTGACTACGATTTAAAAAACACCATTTTTTCATTTATTCCCAATACAGCCGAAACCGCTTTCTATGGGTTGATCAAAGGCGCAGAAGAGTATCTGAATAAAATTAAAATTGAGAGAATACAAAGCTGGAACAAAGACTTTGATGAAGAGAAGCTTTCGGAAATGATTAACCGAAGAATTCGAATTGAAAAAATTGCAATCAAAGATGTGAAGCTCCGCACCTTCATCACTGAAGATGCCAGCCGCAATGAAATGGTGCAGCACGTCTACGATATCACCTACGGAACCGTCAGAAAAGGAACAGACACCTTGGTGGTCATTGACGACAGCATTGTACGAGGCACCACGCTTAAGGAAAGCATTGTCCGAATGTTGAACCGTTTGGAACCCAAAAGAATCATTATTGTGTCTTCGGCCCCACAAATTCGGTACCCGGATTGCTATGGAATTGATATGAGTAAGCTCGGCGACTTTGTGGCATTCAGGGCAGCCATTGCTTTATTACACGAAACCGGACAAGAATCTTTATTGACAGATTTGCTTCAACAATGCAAATCACTCGAAGAACAAAAACTATTGCATACCAAAAACCTGGTGAAACAAATTTACAAGCCATTCAGCCTGGAACAAATATCCAAGAAAATAGCGGCACTCATTACACCTGAGGATGTTCATATTCCGGTGGATGTTATTTATCAAACCATCGAAACCTTACATGAAGCCTGTCCCAACAACAAGGGCGACTGGTATTTTACCGGCAACTATCCTACACCGGGCGGCAACAGGGTTTGCAACAAAGCCCTGATGAATTATTTGGAGGGGAAAAACACGCGGGGTTATTAATCTACCAAATGAAAACATTGCTCCTCATTCGACATGCCAAAAGCGGCTGGGCCAACATTGGTCAAAGAGACATTGAGCGCACGTTGCATGAACGTGGTCACCAAGAAGCCATCCTGATGGCAAACCAATTGGCCAATAAAAAACTATCGATTGATGTATTGTTGAGCAGCAGCGCCGTTAGAACCAGGGAAACCTGCATGCACTTTGCCGAAGTCTTGGGCATGACCAGCGACCAAATACAATTCGATGCGCACTTGTACCATGCCCCCGCGGACACCCTTTTTGAAGTGGTATCACAATTGAAAGATGAGGTGCGCACCATTGCCATCTTTACACATAATCCGGGCATCACTGATTTTGTAAATGAATTGGATGCCGGCGTCCGAATAGACGACATGCCCACTGCAGGCATATTTGCCGTCGACATCGAAGTGGACAACTGGAAGGATTGCAGAAAAGGAAAAAAGAAGTTTTTGTTTTTTGATTTCCCCAACAAGTCATCCGGATGATAATTCCTTTTCAAAAAACACTGCGGTGGATTCGGGATTGTGGTAATAAGCAGGAATGGTATAGAATCCATGCTGTTGATACAATTGCATAGCGGGCAGCATGGTGTGCAGGGTGTCCAACCGGACTGCCTTGTATCCTGCGTGGGTAGCAAAAGTCAATGCTTTTGTCAACAAGGTTTTTCCAATGCCTCTTCTTCGA
>CAZCCN010000001.1:43564-48955 GCA_964497085.1 uncultured Ferruginibacter sp. | reverse complement strand
CAATCCGGATGCGCGCGCGCTAGACGCCATCAATCCTTCGAGCGATGGATTTAAAAAAGCATTGGCAGGAGGCATCACCACCATCAATATCATGCCAGGCTCTGGTCACCTCATGAGTGGACAAACGGTGTATGTAAAAATGCGTCCTGCCAAAACGATTGAAGACATGCTGGTTGTGAATGAAAAAGGCGTGTACGGCGGCATGAAGATGGCCAATGGAACCAACTCCATCCGAAACAGCAGTGGCTTTCCGGGCACCCGTGCCAAAAGCGCCGCGATGGTAAGAGAACTTTTTTTACAAGCCGTAGAATATAAAAACAAAATCATCAAAGCGGGTAAGGACAGCAGCAAAATGCCAGAAAGAAATTTACGGCTCGAGCCGCTGGTGGAAGTGCTGGAGGGTAAGCGTATGGTTCATTTTCATACCCACAAAGCGAATGATATTATTACCGCCATCCGATTGTCGCAAGAATTCAAATTCAGGATGGTGATGCACCATCTTTCAGAAGGATGGAAAGTAGCAGGCGAAATCGCCAAAGCCGGCATCCCCTGTTCTGTGATCAACATTGAAGTACCGGGTGGAAAAATGGAAGCGATGAATCTTTCTCTTGGTACCGGAGCCGCTTTGGAAAAAGCCGGGGTAGCCGTTGCCTTTCATACGGATGACGGCATTACCGATTCCAGGCTTTTTTTACGATCAGCCGCCTTGGCGGTCAGAGAGGGCATGAGCAAGGAAAAAGCATTGGAAGCCGTTACCATTGCCGGTGCCAAAATGCTTGATTTGTCCAGCAAAGTGGGTTCACTGGAAAAAGGAAAAGACGCAGACTTTATCATATTGTCCGGCGACCCATTCAGCGTGCACACCAAAGTAGAACAAACCTGGGTGGAAGGTCAAAAACGATGGGATATTCAAAATCCTGCCGACAAGGCTTTTTTAACCGGAGGGTATGGCGTGTATTCAAGCGATCGGTCTGAATACCACCACCACGACAACGAAGACAACGAACAATAATCGTATCAGCAAAAACATATTACATGCAACCAAAAGCGATATTACTGGCCGCCATTCTTGGAACTTCCTCCTTGGTATGTGCACAAGTGGCAATTCAAGCCAATGTCATTTATACTGTTTCGGGTACTCCTATCCGTGATGGCGTTATTTTGATTTCGAATGGTAAGATTGAACAAGCAGGCCCGGCAAGCAAACTGACAATCCCAGCCGGCTATACACGCTATCAAGCCAAGGTGGTCACGCCCGGACTGATCGATGCCAGGACGCTGATTGGTATGTCTGGCGCATTGAATATTCCTGTAGACCAGGATCAATTGGAGAAATCCAACCCCATCCAACCCGACCTTCGGGCCATAGATGCGTACAATCCGGATGAAACACTGGTAAAGGTTGCACGGGAGTGCGGTGTGACCACCATTCATACCGGCCACGGAATCGGCGCATTGGTGAGTGGACAAACCATGATCGCCAAAACCAGACCAGGCACAGTAGAAAGCGTTACCCTTCAGCCGCTTTGTATGCTGGCGATGACCATCGGGCCTTCTGTTTCAGGGTACTACGGATCACCAGGAACAAAAGCAAAGCAAATGGCGATGATTCGGACAGAATTGCTAAAAGCACAATTGTATTTGAAAAAAATGAATGACAAGGACAGCAGCAAAAGGCCATCTCTTGATTTAAACATGGATATGCTCGCCAAGCTGTTAAAAGGTGAAATCAAAGCGCTGATCACCGCCAACAGCTCGGTGGACATCATGAACGCCATCCGTTTGGCAAAAGAGTTCAACCTGCGTTTGGTGTTGGACGGTGCTGCAGAAGCGTATCGGCTGACAGATGAAATCAAGGCAGCCAAAGCAGAAATCATTCTTCATGCTACCATGGCCCGCAACGAAGGGGACATGGTGAATATGACCAGAGAAAGCGCCGCGCTCTTACTGGCAGCCGGTATACCGGTAAGCATTGAAAGCGGCTACGAAGGGTATGTTCCGAAAACCAGGATTGTATTGTATGAAGCAGCATTGGCCATGGCCAATGGCTTGTCTTTTGATGATGCATTGAAAACCATTACCCTGAATCCGGCCAAGCTGTTGGGGATTGACAGCAAAGTGGGAACCATTGAACCGGGAAAAGATGCGGACCTGGTATTGTATGACGGCGATCCGTTTGAATACACCACCAAAGTATGCACTGTTTTTATAGATGGCGTGGCGGTGAGCGAAAAATGTAAATAAACAATCAATCTTTTTGTAGCCAACGCTTTTCAAAATAAAAAGCGCCCAGTGGAACAATAGCCGACACAAAAGCGAGCAGCAGCCAGGATAAATTTTTATTGAGCCTTCCCATGGCCTCCATGGCCAAACCGATAAATGCAATAAACAACACGCCGTGAATCATACCCGCAATTTTCACCGCTTCGGGCATTTGTGCAAAATATTTCAAGGGCATCGCGACACCCAATAACAACAGAAAGGATACACCCTCTGCTACAGCCACCCATCTGAAAAATTTAATTATAGAAAGGTTGTTCATATTAGTAATTGATTACCTGCTCTTCCATCTCAGGCATGGTTCTCCATTCATACTGCTGGTTTCGCAGTTGAGGTTCAAAGCCAGCTTCAAGAATAGCCTCTTGAATGGTTTTGCTGGTGAAGCGATGCGGCGCACCCGCGGCGCTCACCACGTTTTCTTCAATCATGATGCTGCCAAAATCATTCGCACCCGCTTGCAAACAAACCTGCGCCACCTGTTTACCCACCGTTAGCCAGCTGGCCTGAATGTTTTTGATATTGGGGAGCATGATTCTGCTCATCGCAATCATTCGAATGTACTCTTCGGATGTTGTAAGGTTGTGCACGCCCCTGATTTTGGCCAGCAACGTGTCCACATCCTGAAAGGTCCAGGGAATAAAAGCCAGAAAGCCTTTTGCAGATTCGGGCTTTTTACTTTGCACCTCTCTGATTTTTACCAGGTGTTCAAATCTTTCGGCAATCGTTTCCACATGTCCAAACATCATGGTGGCTGAAGTGGTAATGTTTAGTTTATGACATTCATGCATGATGTCCAACCACTCTTGTGCACCGCATTTTCCTTTGCTGATGAGTCGTCTAACCCTATCCGTTAATATTTCGGCACCTGCTCCGGGCAGACTGTCCATACCCGCTTCTTGTAGCGCCATCAACACTTCTCGATGGGTGCTTTTTTCCAACTTGGTGATGTGGGCAATTTCGGGCGGACCCAAGGTGTGCAACTTAATATTCGGATACAGCGACTTGATCTCTTTAAAGAGGTTTACATAGAACGCGAGGCCCAGATCGGGATGATGGCCTCCCTGTAGCAACAATTGATCCCCGCCGTATTTGATGGTCTCTTCAATTTTTTGTTTGTAGGTATCGATATCGGTGATGTAGGCTTCTGCGTGTCCGGGGATGCGGTAGAAATTACAAAACTTGCAATTGGCCAAACACACATTGGTGGTATTGACATTTCGATCAATTTGCCAGGTCACTTTTCCGTGGGGCACCTGTTTTTTGCGCAGGGTGTCAGCGACAAACATCAGGTCGGTCAGTGGCGCTTCTTCAAACAGAAACACCCCTTCTTCTACTGTTAAACATTCAAACCGCAAAGCCTTTTCCAGCAATTCGTTGATATTCATCCGTGAAATTTAATTGGATAACAAAATTAAGTCCAATAAGTTGATTGCTGCTTATAATTTTTAGTGATTGTTTCAGAAGTTTCAAGCGTTTGATTGGTTTACAGAGTGTAGAGAACCTTTGCAACCTATTAAACCTTTCAAACCACTTAAACCTCAACCAATTCCTTCCTACCTTTGTCATATGATTCAGTTTGAAAGATTTACCCTTGATAACGGACTCCGTGTGTTGGTGCATGAAGACAAAAGCACACCCATGGCGGTTGTGAACGTGCTGTATGACGTAGGTGCGAAAGATGAACATCCCGAGAAAACCGGATTCGCTCATTTGTTCGAGCATCTTATGTTTGGCGGAAGTAAAAACATTCCGGTGTATGATGAGCCCTTGCAATTGGCTGGCGGCGAAAACAACGCCTTCACCACCAACGATCTTACCAATTATTATTGTCAACTTCCGGCCGAAAACATCGAAACAGCCTTTTGGCTAGAAAGCGATCGCATGCTGAGCCTGGCGTTCAGTAAAAAAAGCCTCGAAGTACAACGCAAGGTAGTCTGCGAAGAATTCAAAGAACACTATATCAATAAGCCCTATGGAGACGTGTGGCATCGGTTAAGAAGCCTTTGTTACAAGAATCATCCCTATCGATGGATGACCATTGGTGCATCTTTGCAGCACGTGGAAGATGCCACCCTGGAAGACGTAAAAGCGTTTTTCAATAAACACTATACTCCTAGCAACGCCATTTTGGTGGTGGCCGGAAATGTAGAGACCGCTCACATACAAGCCTTGTCTGAAAAATGGTTTGGTCCCATTCCGCCGGGGAATAAATACGTTCGCCAATTACCTGTTGAATCACCGCAGACCGCTCCTCGAACCATGGAAGTAAAAGCGTCTGTTCCATTGGATGCGCTGTATAAATGTTGGCATATTTATGCCAGAACAGACAGCCGCTATTATGCAGTTGATTTGATTACAGATATTCTGGGCGGCGGCGGATCTTCGCGTCTTTTTCAGGCACTGGTAAAAGAAAAGAAATTATTCAGCAACATCGATTGTTATCATTTTGGCAGCACGGATGCCGGTCTTTTGACCATTGAAGGCAAGCTGGTGAAAGGCGTCAGTATGCAGGAGGCCGAAGCGGCCATAGAAGCAGAACTCATCAAGCTGCAATCGGAAGGCATCACCGCTGCTGAATTGGAGAAGGTGAAAAACAAAACCGAAAGTGCGATGGCTTTTGAAGACATGGGTATCATGAACCGGGCAGCCAGCATCGCCATGTATGAATTGTTGGGCGACGCTCAGCTGATGAATACCGAACTGTCCCGATATCACGCCGTTACCCTTGATCAAATAAAGACAGAAAGCAAGATCATTTTCAATGAGAACAATTGCAATACGATGTACTATCTAAGCGACAATTAATACCCATGAACAGAAAAATAGCCCCGCCCATTAAAGATGCCGTAGAATACTCGCTTGCCTTAAAACCATATGACCATTTTGAGCTAGACAACGGGATTCCTGTTTATGCTGTTCATGCCGGTGCGCAGGAAGTGGTGCAGATAGAAATGGTTTTTTATGCTGGCAATTGTTTTGAACAACAAAGAGGCGTTGCGGCGGCGACTAATTTTCTTTTGAAAAACGGCACTACTCAGCGCAATGCCTTTCAATTGAATGAAGCCTTTGATTATTATGGGGCGTATTGCAACCGGTCCTGTTATAATGAAA
>CAZCCN010000001.1:27607-43554 GCA_964497085.1 uncultured Ferruginibacter sp. | reverse complement strand
TGTCATTGCACACATTGACCAAACACCTCCATCATTTGTTGCCGGTGATGCAGGAAATGCTCACAGAAAGCATTTTTCCGGCATCCGAATTGTCCATCTACCAACAAAACGTGACACAGCGCCTTCGGGTCAATCTTCAAAAAGCGGAGTTTGTCGCTGGCAGATTGATTGACTCATATATATACGGACCCCAACATCCTTATGGAGTCTACTCGCAAATGGAAGACATTGAGCAGTTGACCGCAGAAGCCTGTCAAGCATTTTATCGGGATTATTATCTACAGGGTAAGTGCATTCTTTTTGTATCTGGCAACCTGCCTTCGGATATCCGCCAACAACTGAACCGAAATTTCGGGGCCTTGGGTGCACGCCAACAGTCTTTGTTGGTGCCAACCGCTACCATCCTGCCTGCTACCGAAAAAAAATATTGTATTCAAAACGATCCCAAAGCGGTTCAGGGTGCCATCCGAATGGCAGCACCCTTTCCAAACAGGCACCACCCAGATTTTAAAAAAGTATCGGTACTCAACAGTTTATTCGGCGGTTTTTTTGGAGCAAGAGTGATGATCAACATTCGAGAAGACAAAGGCTATACGTATGGCATTTATAGTTACTTGCAGAATCACATACAAGCGTCGGCCTGGGTGATCAGCACCGAAGCCGGAAAAGATGTATGTGATGCTACGATTCAGGAGGTGTATAAAGAAATGAAAAGACTCCGGGAAGAAAAGGTGTCAGAGGAAGAATTGCTATTGGTACGCAATTATATGATTGGGGGCATCTTGGGTGAATTGGACGGTCCGTTTCAGATCATGGGCCGATGGAAAAACATCCTGTTGAACAATTTGGACGAACAATATTTTTATGATTCGGTGGAAGCCATCAAAACCGTTGATGCCAACGAAATCATGGCCCTGGCCAACCGGTATTTACAGCCGGAACATTTTTATGAATTGGTGGTGTACTAAAAAACGGGCATCAAATAACTTCTCCATAATAGAATCGTCATTCAACGCCCGTAATGTCTCGGTCAGAAAACAGGTGTCAGCTATTGGATTGAAATGTTGAACCCTTTAGCTTGCTTGATAATTATTTTTTCAATTTCTGATTCTAGCGTTTGTCCCTTTTTACCAAAGTTGTTTTGTTGCTCAAGATACCGAGCACGCAAAGCGGATTGTTGGGCAATTTGATTTTGCAAAAAGCTTCTTTCTTTTTGCTTGGTTTGAACAATCGCCTCTATTTGGGACTTACTCTTGGTTTTTAAACTGTCAGGCAATAAGCTTGGAGGTAAGTTTTTGATAAAATCCTTGTCTTCTTCCATCTTATCTACCATATCCCAGTTGGCATTTTGGTACATGTTTTTTTTACTTTTTGCCATGGTTCTTTTTACGGCAACCGACCTGCCCATTTCATAATTCTTTTGATCCATTGCCTTTTGAGAGGCGGCATACGTTTTCCCCGATACACCATATGAAATATACGTGTTGTTTAGTTTTTCATTTAGCGCCAAAATCACGGTGTCATAAGGGGTGGGCATGTCCTCAACGCTAGCGTCTTGATTGATATTGGTAAAGCTGCCGCCACCGCACCCATCGTTGATATTCCAATGTTCCCGAACACCCTGCATTCGGTCCCCACAATAAACAGTATTGATCAGCACGCCCTTTTTCTTGGCCATGGCGCAGGCGTTTTTATAATTTACATCTCCCTGTAAAAAATCTTCGTTTCCGGCAATAAAGATGGTTTTATAGCTTTCCGAGTTAGTGTCCCATTTCAATTCATTTAAAGAACTCATGATCACGTGTCCGCAATATTCATCTCCGCCATTGGTGCTTAACGAAAAGAGAATATTAGATAATGAGTCAAGGTTAGACGTAAACCCAACGAGTTGTTTAACAAACCCCTCTTTTGCATGATTGGTTGCCCTTCCATATTCATACAATGCGATTTCAATTGTAGGAGCAACGCCATTGCACTTCGATCTGCCCAATACGTTTACCATGTTCCAAAGCTGCGCCTTTGCTTGGTCAATCAGTCCGTCCATACTATTGCTTACGTCCAATAATATGGCCACCTGAATTTTTTGACCAGTATTGCGACGAACCGGTACCGTTTTGGAGTTGCTTGATAGGTGAACAAAGGAGCTCAGTGTAATCAACATGAGCATCAAAAAATAAATAGTTTTTTTCATAGACGATGGTTTTACATTCAGAGATGCAAGAGCGTTACTTTTTTCCATATTCTATCCTGTAAAACCGCTGCATATTTTGACAATTTTAACATAGTTTATCATTGAATCGTGTCCCTATTGACAAAAAAGCATCTGACTCTTTGTTAGTTTGCTGTATTATCGAGAAATTCGCATATGCAATTTTCAAAAGGCAATCTTTCCAACGAAACGCTGATCAAACTTTACCGCTCACTTTTACTCCCTCGAATGATTGAAGAAAAGATGCTGGTGTTGCTTCGTCAGGGCAAAATTTCGAAATGGTTTAGCGGTATTGGACAAGAAGCGATTTCGGTGGGCGCTACGATGGCACTTGATTCGGACGAGTGGATCATGCCCCTTCACCGAAACCTAGGCGTTTTCACCAGCCGACAAATGCCGCTGCATAAACTCTTCAAACAGTGGCAGGGCAACAAAGACGGCTACAGCAAAGGCCGAGAAAGGAGTTTTCACTTTGGCAACAAAGAGCATCACATTTGCGGAATGATTTCCCACTTAGGCCCCCAGTTGGCCATTGCCGATGGCGTGGCGCTGGCCCATAAATTAAACAGGGATCAAAAGGTTTCTGTGGCTTTTACAGGCGACGGCGGAACCAGCGAAGGCGATTTTCATGAAGCCCTGAACACCGCAGCCGTTTGGGAGCTGCCGGTTATATTTATCATTGAAAACAACGGCTACGGCCTTAGCACACCTACCTCAGAGCAATATCGCTGCAAGGATTTGATTGACAAAGCAGCCGGCTACGGCATCGAAGGCATTCAGATAGACGGAAACAACATTCTGACTGTATATAAAACCATCAAAGGCGTCAGAGATTATTGCATCCAAAATCAAAAGCCCTATATAATAGAATGTATGACCTTCCGGATGCGCGGACACGAAGAAGCGAGTGGCGTGAAGTACGTACCCAAACATTTGTTTGAAGAGTGGGAACAAAAAGATCCGATCAAAAACTATGAGAATTGGTTGTTGCAGGAAAAAATCCTCACAGAAGCCAGCGTGCTGAGCATGAGAGATGAAATCAAAAAACACATTGAAGAGGAGCTGCAACAGGGATTTATAGCGGCGCCTATGATCCCCAATAGCTCAGAAGAATTAACAGATGTATACGCCCCACGGGGTGTCATTCAACACACCATCATTGACAACAGCACGATACATCCGCCCATTGTGCAGGGCGCACAACATGAAAAAAAATTCATCAATGCGATTAGCGATGCGCTGGATCAATCCATGCAACAGCACCCTCATTTTGTACTGATGGGCCAGGACATTGCAGAATATGGCGGCGCATTTAAGGTAACCGAAGGGTTTGTTCAAAAATATGGCAAAGAACGAGTGCGGAACACACCCCTCTGTGAAAGCGCCATTGTGGGAACCACTTTGGGTATGAGCTTGATGGGCTATAAAGCCATGATGGAAATGCAGTTTGCAGATTTCGCCACCGTGGGCTTCAATCAAATCATCAACAACCTGGCAAAAATACACTACCGGTGGGGGCAAAACGCAGACGTGGTCATTCGAATGCCTACCGGCGGCGGTGTGGGGGCGGGTCCTTTCCACAGCCAAAGCAATGAAGCTTGGTTTGTACACACCCCCGGCCTGAAGGTGGTTTATCCTTCTACGCCGATAGATGCCAAAGGACTGTTGATCGCAGCCATCAATGACCCCAATCCGGTCATCTACTTTGAACACAAGGCCCTGTACAGAAGCATCAGCGGCATGGTGCCAGAAGAATCGTATGAAATTGAGATTGGAAAAGCAAAACAGGTTGCTGCTGGGGAAGATGTCTCTATCATTACGTATGGAGCGGGTGTCCACTGGGCGCTGGAGTATGCAGAAAAGCATCCGCACCAATCCATTGACATCTTGGATCTGCGAACCTTACTGCCCCTTGATTATGACGCTATCCGTCAGTCGGTGGCCAGAACAGGGAAAGTCTTGATTCTGCACGAAGACACTTTATTGGGCGGTATAGGAGGCGAAATAGCAGCCTGGATTACAGAAAATTGTTTTCATTTATTGGATGCGCCCATTCTGCGTTGCGCCAGCTTGGATACCCCCATCCCTTTCAATATTGAATTGGAAAAGAATTTCATGGCTTATTCAAGGCTCGGTGAATATGTGGAAAGGCTGATGCAATATTAACCTGAATAGGTTGCATGGACTGAATGGGTTTCACGGGTTGGCCATCAACCGCTTCAGACATTACTGAGGAATAAACTTCATCGAAACGGAATTGACACAGTGTCGTGTATTCTTGGGCGTTAGCCCTTCTCCCATAAACACATGTCCCAGGTGGCCCCCGCACTGTGCGCACAAAATCTCGGTACGACTCCCATCGGCATCCGGTACCCTCTTGACCGCTCCCTTTATTTCATCATCAAAGCTGGGCCATCCGCAATGCGAATCAAATTTGTCTTTTGATAAATACAGGGGGCTGTTGCATCTTTTACATACATAGGTGCCTGCTGCTTTATTATTGGTGTATTCGCCAGAAAAGGGCCGCTCGGTTCCTTTATAAAGAATGACGCGCTCTTCTTCGGGTGTGAGTGGGTTGTATGTCATCTGTGTGTTGTTTGTTTGAATAAGCGGAATCAATTTCTCAAATTGATATTTGGCCTCTAAAATATATTCATTGAATTCAATCTCCGAACTGTTTCTGGTAAATTCATAATTGGGCCGGTACCATTTTACAAAAGTATCCAGCAGCGGACTTTGCAAACCTGTAATGCGTTTTACAAATATTTTGCTGAACCGATAATCGACGTATTTTTCTTGTTCCTCGTTTTCTAGCCGCAACTGAAAGGCGCGCAGTTGCTTGTTTCTTCTGAACCGAAATAGGTTGATCAGTTCATCAAGGTCTAGCCCTGCCATGCCATCGGCGCCAAGGGAGGAAGAAAATCTTGGCCTTTGGTAGTTATAGATATCTGCATATAGGCGCCTGTTCTCTAAAGAATCTTCTCTATAGGTGGATGAAAACACTTTCACCTCTTTCAGGGTGCTGTATTTTCCCTTGATGGGCAAATGTATGCTGATGTCAAAATGCAAAAGATCCTGGATGTTGGCTACAGGGAATCGTTGGGTGGGCTTGTTGTTGTAATAAAAAACAAGAGAATCTTTATCACCAACCCAAATACTATAACGGCCCATGCTGTCGGTTACGGCAAACATGCCATTGGTGCCCACCACGCGCACATTTTCTACATAATTGATTTTGCTTACATCAAACACGGTGCCTTTTACAATCAACTGCGCCCGCAATGCTGATGGATACATGCAAATCAACCCCCAAAATATGATGCTGCGCAACGAATACATTTTCAAGTATAATATTACTAAACAATCGAAAGGATCGGCTCGTGCCGCCAATGATTTAACGTTGATTTTGCAAGTATTGTTCAATCACTTGTGGAAAATGCTGTTGCTCTAGTGCGTGAATTTTACCCGCAAGACTTTCGGCCGTATCGGTGGCTTCTATGTCGCAGGTGGCCTGAAATAGCAAATCGCCATTGTCATAGTGCTCATCCACTATATGAATGGTGATGCCACTCTGGCTTTCTTTGGAAGCCATCACGGCTTCGTGTACATGCTGTCCATACATGCCCTTTCCTCCATATTTTGGAAGCAGCGCCGGATGAATGTTCAATATGTGGTTGGGAAAGGCTTCCACGATCTGTCGGGGAATTTTCCATAAAAATCCTGCCAATATCAGGTAATCCACCCCTGCCTGGCGAAGATTCGCTAAACATTCTGTTGGATCGTTCAGGGTTTGCTGGTTGATCAGCAACACAGGAATTTGATTTTTCTTGGCAATCTCTACCACCCCTGCGTTGGCATTGTTGCAAACAATCAATCCCACCGAGATGGCAGGATGGTGGTTAAAATACCGAATAATATTCGCTGCATTGCTCCCTTTTCCACTCGCAAAAATGGCCAGTTTTGAGTGATTTTTGCCTTTTTTTGGGTCATTTTTGGTCATTTTTGACCAAATTTTGAGAATATAGCGCCTAAAAAAGGAAAACTGACCGAGTGGCAAACTCACAATAAGCACGGACATAGGCCAAAGAATCGTCACCAAGAGGACATACAAGAATATCCAAAGCGCACCCCTTTCTAAATCTATGATTGTCAATATTTTACGAGCCGAGTACCCGCAGAAGCTCCCGCCCAGTGCAAAAGTGCAGAGAATCAGGAGCAGGTTCCAATTGTTGACACCCCATCGATTTCGTAGTTTTTCAAACATGCTGCAAAAATGCACAAAACAAACCGATAAAATGTGTTTTTTTTAATGGCTTTCCAACAGGATTTGGGTTGTTTACAGTTTTATGACAAATGGCCGCCTCCTTTTTCACAAAGCATTGAAATACACATAGAAAATGAAAAATTTTTTTAAAAAATGTTAACATTATATGAGCTCGCTGCATTACTTTTGTGCACGAAAAAGGATTTTTTCCACATTATCCCGATAACTGTATGAGTCGTTATAAAAAATTCATTGACAAGTCTCTTGTTGCCCTCCTATTCTTTTTAACACTTTCCCTGAACAATCAAGCACTCGCAGCAGATGGCGAAGCACTATTCAAAGCGAATTGTGCCAACTGTCACAAGCCCGATGTGGATTATACGGGTCCTGCCCTGAAAGGCTGGAGCACACGCGTTCCCAACCAGGAATGGATTTACAAATGGGTGGCGAATCCCGCACAGATGATAGCTTCGGATGCCTACGCCAAAGCATTGTTTGAAAAGTGGAAGCCAACCGTGATGACAGCTTTCAGCAATTTGAAGAAAGAAGAAATTGATGCGATTTTAAAATACGTTGACGACTATACGCCGCCTGCACCCGCCACGGCTGCTGCCGGTGGTGCCGCCGCTGAATCTGATAATTCTTTGATGTTTGGTATCCTGACTTTGATTCTAGCATTGGTTGCCTTCATCTTACTTCAGGTAAACAGCAACCTGCGCAAATTGTCTGATGAAAAAGAAGGCGTCCATCGCGGAGAGCCTGTTCCTTTCTATCGCAACAAAACCTATTTGATGGCAGCCGTATTGGTGTTGTTTGCTTTTGGTGGATACCAAACCATTAGCGGTGCCATTGGTTTGGGTCGAATGAAAAATTATCAACCCGAACAACCTATATATTATTCTCACAAAGTACACGCAGGTGTGAATCAAATCAGTTGTTTGTATTGCCACGGCGGCGCTCAAGACAGCAAGCACGCCAATATTCCTTCTGTGAATGTTTGTATGAATTGCCACAAAGGCATCAAGGAATACAAAGGAGATCCGATTGTGAAAGAAGACGGTACGCAAGTAAATGGTACGGCTGAAATTCAAAAATTGTATACCTACGCCGGCTGGAATCCGGACACCAAGTCTTACAATCCAGACAACAACATGGACGGGGTGCCAGACGGCGCACATCCCATTCCCTGGGTTAAAATCCACAACCTGCCTGATCATGTGTATTTCAACCACAGCCAGCACGTAAAAGTTGGTAAACAACAATGTCAAACCTGTCACGGAAACATTCAAGAAATGCCCGAGGTTTATCAGTTTGCCGAATTGAGCATGGGCTGGTGCATCAACTGTCACAGAGAAACCAAAGTGGATTTCTACAATAAAGAAAGCGGCGAAGGCAATAAGTTTTACAGCATTTATGAGAAGTTCCATCATGATTTAAAAAATCATTCAATGGACAGTGTTACCGTTGAAAAAATTGGCGGTACAGAGTGTCAAAAATGTCACTATTAATAACACGTATTTCCGTCAAAAGCATCAACACTTTTGGCAAAAGCATATTACTGAATTATCGAATTAACACACTATGAGCAATAAGCAGTATTGGCAGAATTTCGGAGAACTCAATCAGACAGAAGCTTTCAAGCAATCTACTGACAACGAATTCAACGAAGCGTTGCTTCCAATGGAAGAACTTTCTAAAGAAGGCTTTTTGGAAGGCAAAACCCCTCGAAGAGACTTTTTAAAATACCTGGGATTTAGCACCGCTGCAGCTACTTTGGCTGCGAGTTGCGAAATGCCGGTTAAAAGAGCCATTCCTTACTTGCAAAAACCGGACAATGTGATTCCGGGTGTGGCCAATTATTTCGCTTCTACTTATGTAAATGGCGGTGATGCCATCAGTGTGGTGGTGAAACAAAGAGACGGCAGACCCATAAAAATTGAAGGAAACGAGTTGTCTTCCATCACCAAAGGAGGAACCAGTGCGCAGGCACAAGCTTCTGTGCTGGATTTATATGATACCACCCGTCTTCGCCATCCCTTGCAAAAAGTGGGGAATGAATTCAAGGAGGTAAGCACTTTCGAAGCGTTTGATGGTTTGGTTTCCAAGGCAATGTCAACCATCAAAGGAGAAGAAATGGTGTTGTTGACTTCTACCATTCACTCGCCTTCTACCATTCAACTGATCAGCGAATTCTTGGTTAAATATCCGGGCAGCCGTCACGTACAATACGATGCTGTGAGTTACAGCGGTTTGTTGTTGGCCAACGAAGCTTGTTATGGCAAAAAAGTGTTGCCTGTATATATGTTCGACAAGGCCCAAACCATTGTGAGTCTGGGCGCTGATTTTCTGGGCACCTGGTTGAGTCCGGTTGAATTCAGCAAACAATATGCCGTGAACAGAAAAGTGACCGGTGACAAACCATCACTGAGTCGCCACTTTCATTTTGAAAGCATGTTGAGCTTAACAGGTAGCAATGCAGATGATCGCTATACCCACAAGCCTTCTGAAACCGGCGCCATCGCGCTGGCGTTGTTGGCTAAATTGGGTGGCGCTGTCAGCGCGCCTGCCATTGCCGATAAGGATCTTCAAGCCGGCATAGACAAAGCGGCTGCTGAATTGTTGAAAAACAAGGGCGCGTCTCTGGTGGTGTGCGGAAGCAACGATGTAAAAATCCAATTGGTTGTGAATGCCATCAACGAGTTGATTGGTGCCAATGGTACCACCATCAACAGGGCAGCCAACTCAAACTATCGCAAAGGAATAGACGCTGAATTTGTCACTTTAACTTCAGATATTCAGTCTGGCAAAGTGAAAGCATTGCTGGTGTATGATTGCAACCCCGTCTATAGTTATACTGAAGGAAAGAAATTAGGCGAAGCAATTGCCAAGTTGTCTGTCAGCATTTCATTCAATGGCACATTGGATGAAACCACTGAACAATGTAAATATGTGATTCCTTCTCATCATTGGTTGGAAAGCTGGGGAGACGCTGAACCGCGTTCCGGTTATGTGAGTTTGATTCAGCCCATCATCAATCCGTTGTTCAAAACAAGACCTTTCCAAACCTCTTTGCTGCATTGGATGGGCACCACTTCTACAACCACTGATGCGTACGAAACCTATTTAAAGAACTATTGGTCTACTCGACTGGGCTCTGTCGAAGCATGGGACAAAGCCCTGCAAGATGGCGTCATTGAGTCTGCTCCTATTGTGGCGGGTGCCACCTGCAAAGACTGCAATCTGCCTGCGGCGATTGCGGCTATACAATCTGTTAAAGGCGCCGAAACAGAAGTGGTATTGTACCAAAAAGTTTCCGTGGGGAACGGCAGTCAAGCCAACAACCCATGGTTGCAAGAGTTGCCTGATCCAATTTCAAAGGTAACGTGGGACAACTACGCCATGATGAGCCCTGCCTTGGCAAAATCAATCCTCGGCATTGACATTGTCAACAATCAACGTCAGGCAGACGCATACGAAGTAACACCCGAGAAACCTGTCATCAAAGTAACGGCCAATGGCAAGTCCATTGAATTGCCCGTCTTAATATTACCAGGCCTGAACAACGCTACCATTGCCATTGCATTGGGATACGGAAGAGCCAGTGCCGACGAAACCTTGTCTTTGGACCGCGTAGGAAAATCTGCGACGGGTGCCGGTAAGAATGCTTACCCGCTCGTTGGCATCAACGGCAATACCTTTTCGTATTCAACATCCGCAAGTGTAGAAAAAACCAACACCACTTATCCGTTGGCTCAAACACAGGTCCACGGTTCTTCTGAAAGCAGACCGGTGATTTATGAAACCAACCTCTCCAGCTTTCTGGCCAATCCAGAAGCCTTGTTGGAAGAGCCCAGAAGTGAAAGAATGGGATTGTTGGCCGAAGGCAAAACAGATTTTGTAAAAGAAGGAACCATTTATCCTGATTACGAAAAACCAGGCATCAAATGGGGCATGAGCATTGACTTGAATACTTGTACCGGTTGCAGCGCTTGCGTAGTGGCTTGTACAGCAGAAAACAATGTGAGTGTAGTAGGCAAAATACAAGTACAAAAAGCACATGAAATGCATTGGTTGCGTATCGACCGATATTTTACCGGCGATGTACAAAATCCAGATGTGGTATTCCAACCCATGTTGTGTCAACACTGCGACAATGCGCCTTGCGAAAACGTTTGTATTGGTACAAGATATTGCGCCAACCACTGTCCATATAACGTTCGTCGCTTCCACTGGTTGGATTTTTCAGGAGCCGACAGCTTTGCCGACAACCAGGAACCACTTCGTGGAAAAGAATTGAACGAAGCAGTATTCCAAATGAACGATGATTTAACCAGAATGGTGTTGAATCCGGACGTAACTGTCCGCTCGCGTGGGGTGATTGAAAAATGTTCTTTCTGCGTTCAGCGTTTGCAAGACAGCAAATTGGAAGCGAAAAAACAACAAGACCCCTCATTGGTGCGCAATGTTAAAACAGCTTGTATGCAGGCTTGTCCCACCAATGCCATCAGTTTTGGTAATGTAAACGATAAGGCAAGTGATGTGTCCATCGCAAGAGCAGACAAAAACAGAAATTTCTATGTACTGGAGCAGCTGCACGTATTGCCCAACGTTAGCTACCTGGCAAAAGTTAGAAACACAGACAGGCCGGTAGGGGTGGTTGAAGAACATGCAGCAGAAGCACATAGCTAATCATACTTATTAAAAAACAAAGACTAACCGCGTACAGCTAAAAGCGAAAAACAATATGTCATTACTTAAATACGAATCGCAACAAAGGGAACCGTTGGTAGATGGTAATAAAGATTATCATCAGGTAACGGAAGACATTATCAGTCCCATTGAGATGAAGCCCAGCAAGCTTTGGTACATTGGCTTCTACATCAGTGTGTCACTGTTATTGTTTGGGGTATACAGTGTATACAGAGAGGTTACGTATGGTATCGGACAATGGAACTTGAACAAAACCATTGGATGGGGTTGGGACATCACCAACTTCGTATGGTGGGTAGGTATTGGTCACGCGGGAACCTTGATTTCAGCGATTTTGTTGCTGTTCCGCCAAGGCTGGAGAACCGGTGTAAACCGTGCGGCTGAAGCGATGACTATTTTTGCGGTGATGTGTGCGGGTCAGTTTCCGATCTGGCACATGGGTCGTGTTTGGATGGCGTTCTTTGTACTTCCTTATCCCAACTCGCGCGGACCATTGTGGGTGAACTTCAATTCACCGTTGTTGTGGGACGTATTTGCGATCTCTACTTATTTTACCGTTTCATTGTTGTTCTGGTACTCTGGCTTGATTCCAGACATGGCTACAGTGAGAGACAGGGCCAAAACCAAATTGCGTAAATTATTATATGGTATCGCTTCTTTTGGATGGACCGGAAGTACCAAGCACTGGCAAAGACACGAATCTTTGTCGTTGGTGTTGGCGGGCTTGAGTACGCCGTTGGTATTGTCTGTACATACCATTGTATCTTTTGACTTTGCTACCTCTATTGTACCCGGCTGGCACACTACTATCTTTCCGCCCTACTTTGTGGCCGGTGCCATCTTCAGTGGATTTGCGATGGTGCAAACGCTGTTGATTGTGGTGCGCAAAGTAATGGGTCTGCAAGACTACATCACACTCGGACACATTGAGGCGATGAACAAGGTGATTGTATTGACCGGTAGCATTGTAGGATGCGCCTATTTGACGGAATTGTTCATTGCCTGGTATGGACAGAATCCATACGAGTGGTATGCGTTCAGCCAAAACAGGGCCAACCTGTTCAGTCCTTATGGATGGAGCTACTGGTTGATGATGTTCTGCAACGTGGTGTCTCCTCAGTTGTTCTGGAGTCGCAAACTAAGAAGAAACATCACCGTTACTTTCTTTATGAGTATTGTGGTAAACATCGGTATGTGGTATGAGCGTTTTGTAATCATTGTTACTTCTATTTACAGAGACTTCTTGCCATCCAGCTGGAGTACCTATTACAGTCCGACCATCTGGGAAATTGGTTTCTACCTCGGAACCTTCGGATTGTTCTTTACATGCTTTTTCTTGTTCTCTAAATATTTCCCTGTGATTGCCGTGGCCGAAATCAAGTCCATCTTGAAAACGAGCGGCGAAAACTATAAGGTAAAAATGACGGACATCGAAAAAGCAGATCCGGAGAAGTTTTATCACGAAGTGGAACACGCACACTAAAATCAAAAGTTAAAAACAACGTAATACATTATTATATGGCTGGAGGAATTAAAAAATTTGTGGTTGGCTCATTTAGCGATGAAGCAGTATTGTTTCCCGCGGTGAAAAACGTACGCAAGGCCGGATACAAAATACACGATGTGTATACACCCTTTCCGGTTCATGGCTTGGATCATGCCATGGGCTTAAGGGAGACAAGCTTGCATACAGCTGGTTTTATTTATGCCATCACCGGTACCACCACAGCGCTGACATTCATGACATGGGTGTTTACCAAAGACTGGCCTTTGAATGTGGGCGGCAAACCTCACTTCGCATTGCCAGCCTGGATTCCCATTACATTTGAGTTGACGGTGTTGTTCTCTGCCGTGGGAATGGTGCTTACCTTCTGTTATCTGTGTCAACTGTCTCCTTTTGTTAAAAAACATCATTTTCACCCAAGGGCTACCGACGATCTGTTTGTCATGGCCATTGAGTGTACTGATAAAACCAACGAATCTGAAGTGCAAAGCTTTTTACAAAAGGCAGGCGCGCAAGAAGTAAATGTGCAGGTGGCAGAAACCGGTTGGTGGATCGGAAGATACGACAGAGAACAAAAGCTGTACAGAGAAGAGAAAGGTTATTAATCGTTATTCAGTAACGCGAGCATAAAAAATTATTTATTAAAAACATTCCTGTAGGAATGACCTATTAATAGAAGCACATGAAGAAAATTACAACCATATCTGTACTGGCTTTGGTGGCAGGTATTATATTGGTGAGCTGCGACAACAAGCGTCGTCCAGGAAAAATTTACATGCCTGATATGGCATACACCAGGTCTTACGAAACTTATGCTGAAAGAGATTCAAATGCTTTCACTGCGAACCCTGCCTTAAGGGGGTCGAGCAAGATTTTTTACAACAACACACCTGTTGCAGGAACCATTAAAAGAGGCGAGCTGTTTCCCTACACCCTAGCAGATGACAGCATTGGTTACGCCAAGAGCGCCGGCGTCCCCAACCCCATTGCTTCCATGACAGAAGCCGAGATGAGCGAGGCGGGTCGATTGTATAATATCAATTGCGCCATTTGCCATGGTGAAAAAGCCCAAGGCAACGGACCCATCTCTACTTCAGGTAAAATCGGCGGTATTGCCAACCTTACCTTGGACAACTATGTGAAGATGGCGGACGGAACGATGTTCCACTCCATTACTTATGGTAAGAATCTAATGGGCAGTTATGCGTCTCAATTGGATCGCAAACAACGTTGGATGCTGGTGAAATACATTCGGACACTTCAGCCCACCGCTGCTTCTGCTGCACCGGTAACTGATGCCACCAAAAAAGCGATTAAATAATTAGTACAATCATTCAAGCCGTTTAATACCGGCAAGATGTTTAAAAAAATAAAGTTTACCTAGATGAATCATCAATTTGAATTACCAGGCAGTTATAAAAAATGGACATGGGGTTTGATTGTTGCCGGCTTGCTGGCCCTTGTATATGGATTGGTTATGTTCCATCCTTCTGCTCCAGTGGCACATGAAGGAGGCGAGCATGGTGCGTTTTCCAGCAGTACGCGTTTTTGGGCAGTGTTGCTGCAGAACAGCGTGTATTGGTTGCTGGTAGTTAACGCCTCTATGTTTTTTATCTGCGTAACCACCATGGCCATGGGCGGTTGGCAAGTAGCTTTGAGAAGAGTGCCTGAAGCCATTTCGAGCGTGGTGCCTATTTTGGGAATCATCACCTTCCTGGTATTGATGGCCATCATCTGGGGCGGCCGCACAGATATTTATCATTGGTTGGATCAAAGCGCGGTAGCACACGACAAAATATTGAATGGCAAAAGCGGCTTTTTGAATCCGAAGTTTTATACCATTTGGTCGGCTATTTGCATCATCATGTGGTGGTTGCTGGGTCGTAAAATGCGTACGTTGAGTTTGGATACAGACAAAAGCGGCCCGATGGACCATGAAACCAGCAAAAGATGGATTTGGAAAAATACGGTTTGGGCTTCTTTGTATACAGTATTTTTTGGATTATCTGTAGCATCTACGGCACCATGGCTTTGGTTGATGAGCATCGATCCGCATTGGTACAGTACCATGTACAGCTGGTATACTTTTGCCAGTTCTTTTGTTGCCGGCATGTCATTGATTGCCTTGTTTGTGATTTTCTTAAAAAATAGGGGCCAGCTGGAATATGTAACCGAAGAGCACTTGCACGACGTAGGTAAGTTCATGTTTGCCTTCTCGGTTTTCTGGACATATTTGTGGTTTTCTCAGTACATGTTGATCTGGTACAGCAACCAACCAGAAGAAACCAAATATTTTATTGAAAGAATTGGAACAGCAGGCCAGCCTGGTCCTTACAAAGGCATTTTCTTTTTCAATTTAATTGTAAACTTTTTGTGTCCATTGTTGATCCTGATGAAGAGAGGCGTAAAGCGCAACTGGACGATGGTAACGGTGATGGCGGTGCTGATCATCTTCGGCCACTGGATTGATTTCTATCAGATGGTGATGCCCGGTACAGTAAAAGACCATGCAGAGATGATGCCATTTGAATTTGGGATTGCGGCCTTGTTTATTGGATTGATCATGTGGGGCGCCGGAAGATATTTTACCAAAAACGCACTGGTGGCTAAAAATCATCCTTTCCTTAAGGAAAGTATTATTCACCATACATAATATTGATTAAAACACAAATTGAATTTATAAAATAGAACTTTTCACCGTGTTCTTTTAACAGAGCAAACCGAAAGGATAAAATTTATACAAATGAAGGATCTTTTTCTTGTTGCAATCGTCGTAATGATTTTCGTAGTCATTTTTCAAATTGCCAAAGCAAGCGAGTATGTCAGTGTGCTGAAAGGCGAAGAGAAAACGCGTAAACAAAGCAATAAAATCTATGGCTTTATGTTGATTTGTTTTCTGATTCTTGGACTCATCGGCGCCTGGTATTGCAATGAATTGTATTATGGAAAAACATTGTTCCCTCAAGGATCTGCTTCGGTGGAAGGGGAAAAGATTGACCTGATGTTGTACATCACCATTGGTGTAACGGGTACAGTATTTGTGATCACTCAAATCTTGTTGTTCTGGTTTGCATTCAAATACCAAGAGCAAGAAGGTAAAAAAGCGTTTTACTTTCCACACAACAATAAATTGGAATTGCTTTGGACAACCGTTCCAGCTATTTTCTTGACCATTCTGGTGGTGTTTGGCTTGAAGTATTGGTTTAAAATGACCAGCGACGCGCCGAGAGATGCAGTGGTGGTGGAAATCACCGGTCACC
>CAZCCN010000001.1:19160-27597 GCA_964497085.1 uncultured Ferruginibacter sp. | reverse complement strand
GTTTGCATGGGATATGCGCTACCCCGGAACGGACGGTAAGCTGGGCAAGAAGAATTACAAATTATACAATCAACCTTCTGGCAATACCTTGGCAGTAGATTTTGAAGATCCCGAAAGCTGGGACGATTTACATACTACCGAAATGCATTTGCCTGTGGGCAAGCCGGTTAAATTGGTGATCAATGCCATGGATGTGATCCATGATGTTGGTTTGTCGCATTTTAGAATGAAAATGGATGCGGTTCCCGGTATTCCCACCACCATGTGGTTTACACCTAAGTACACCACTGAAGAAATGAAAGTAAGAACGGGCAACCCGAATTTCGTTTATGAAATCAGCTGCGATCAAATGTGCGGAAAAGGACACTTTTCTATGCGCGGGGTGATTGTGGTGGAAAGCGAAGCAGATTACAAAAAATGGCTGGCGGCTCAAAAACCAGAATACTACACATTGTATCCTGAAAAAGATCCATCCAAGCCCATGGAAGGTAAAGACACTGCTGCTGTGGCGGCTGCGCCAATGGCACAAGTGATGGGCGGTAAATAATTTAGACAACGAAAGCAATAATTTTTATAGATTATGAGTACTACAACATTACACGAGGCAACACATCACGCGACGCATGGAGAAGCTCACGGAGAGCACCATCACCATGAAACGTTTATCACCAAGTATGTGTTTAGCCAAGACCATAAAACCATTGCCAAGCAATTTTTGGTAACTGGTATTATCTGGGCAATCATTGGCGGCTTGTTTTCAGTGATTTTTCGTTTGCAGTTGGCAGACCCTACCGCTACTTATCCCTGGTTGGAAGACCTGTTGGGTCATTGGGCACAGGGTGGAAAACTGCAACCCGAATTTTATTATGCATTGGTGACCATGCATGGTACCATCCTGGTGTTTTTTGTACTGACGGCCGGATTGAGCGGCACGTTTGCTAATTTTTTGATTCCCCTACAAATTGGCGCCAGAGACATGGCTTCGCCGATGTTGAATATGTTGAGCTATTGGTTCTTCTTCTTGGCGTCTGTAATCATGATGTCTTCTCTCTTTGTTCAGACCGGACCAGCCAGTGGCGGTTGGACCATTTATCCTCCCCTGAGTGCTTTGGGAGATGCATCTTCGGGCAGTAAAATTGGAATGGATCTTTGGTTGGTGAGCATGGCTATGTTTATTGTCTCTTCCTTGCTGGGCGGCTTGAACTACATCACCACTATTTTAAATATGCGCACCAAAGGGATGAGCATGACACGCATGCCGCTGACCATCTGGGCGCTATTCTTTACGGCGGTATTGGGTGTGTTGTCTTTCCCGGTATTGTTGTCTGGCGCTATTTTATTGTTGTTTGACAGAAACCTGGGCACGAGCTTTTACCTAAGCGATATCGTAGTGGCTGGCAAAATCATGCCCAACGAGGGGGGAAGCGCCATCTTGTTCCAGCATTTGTTCTGGTTCTTGGGTCACCCGGAAGTATACATCATCTTGTTGCCTGCCATGGGCATGTCTTCTGAAATCCTTTCCATCAATAGCCGCAAACCCATCTTTGGATACATGGCGATGGTGGGTTCTTTGTTTGCCATTACCATCTTGGCGTTCTTAGTATGGGCGCACCATATGTTTGTAACGGGATTGAATCCATTTTTGGGCTCTGTCTTTGTATTGTTAACCCTGTTGATTGCGGTACCTTCTGCTATTAAAGTGTTTAACTGGTTAACGACTCTTTGGAGAGGCAATATCCGTTTTACACCTGCGATGTTGTTTGCGATTGGATTTGTGAGCTTGTTCATCAGTGGTGGTTTGACGGGAATTTTCCTTGGAAACTCTGCCCTGGATATTCACCTGCACGATACCTATTTTGTGATTGCACACTTTCATATTGTAATGGGTGTGGCTTCTTTCTTTGGAATGTTTGCAGGGGTGTATCATTGGTATCCTAAAATGTTTGGCCGTTACCTGAACAACACATTGGCCTATATTCATTTTTGGGTAACCATCATAGGTGCCTACCTGATTTTCTGGCCGATGCACTACGAAGGATTGGCGGGTATGCCCAGACGTTATTATGATTTCTCTAATTGGGAATCGTTCAAAATGTTCGGAGACCTAAATCAATTCATCAGTATGATTGCATTGTTGGTTTTTGCAGTGCAGCTATTGTTTGTGTTTAATTTCTTCTACAGCATTTGGAAAGGAAGAAAAGTAACCAATCAAAATCCATGGAATGCGAATACATTAGAATGGACCGCTCCGATTCGCCCTGGTCATGGAAACTGGCCTGGCGATATTCCAGAAGTACACAGGTGGCCATATGATTATTCAAAAGACGGAAAAGATTTTATTGCACAGGATGTGCCAGTGGGAGCTGACGAAAGCAAACACTAAAAAATGCAGGAAAAGAATTCTATATCCAATTCAACGTCGTTTGTATTGGCTAGTAAAGTGAAGGATTATTTTTTATTAATCAAGTTCACTTTGAGTTTTACGGTAGTGTTCAGTACGGTTATCAGTTACTTACTGGCACCCAATATAAGATTCGACCTGTTACAAGTTCTTTTACTTTTTGTTGGCGGCATGCTCGTGACCGGTTCTGCCAATGCGGTGAATCAGATTCTTGAAAAGGATACCGATGCGCGTATGTTGCGAACCAGCAAGCGGCCCGTTGCCAGTGGCAGAATGAGCGTACAAGAAGCCTGGGTTTTTGCCGGCATCGCCGGTGGATTGGGGCTTATAATCATGTACACATTCAGTCCTGAAGCAGCCGGTTTGAGTCTGTTGAGCTTGGTCCTGTATGGCTTTGTCTATACGCCCTTAAAAAAAATCAATTCCATTGCGGTATTGGTGGGGGCGATACCCGGTGCCTTGCCCTGTTTGATTGGATGGGTGGCCAGCTTTACAGAAGACAATGCGCATAGCTGGACCGGCGGTTGGATTTTGTTTGCGATTCAGTTTTTGTGGCAATTCCCTCATTTTTGGGCCATTGCCTGGGTGGCACACAAAGACTATAGCGCTGCAGGATTTAAATTATTGCCCAGCGACAAAGGGCCCACCAAGTTCACTGCGCTTCAAGGTGTGATGTATAGCGCCTTGATGATACCGGTTGGCCTATTGCCGTTCATGTATCATATCAGTGGCAGCATCAGTATGTGGATTTTATTGGGCTGCAACATGTGGATGGTGTATGTAAGCATCTTGCTCTTGTTGAAAATGGATATTCCGTCAGCAAGAAAAGTTATGTTCAGTTCTTATTTTTATTTGATGATTGTGTTTTTGAGTATGTATGCAGACAAGATTAAACTGCATTGATCCTATTCAAAATAGAAACATACAAAACAGTTAAACCGAAAGCGAAGAGAAATGAGTTCAGTGGCGATGCAACAAAAAAATAAAATTCACCCCCACAAATTTACTTTGTGGGTAGGCATTGGCAGCATCATCATGATGTTTGCCGGGTTAACCAGTGCGTACATTGTCAAACGCAATCAGGCAAACTGGGTGGCCTATGAATTGCCAACAGCGTTTTATTATAGCACGCTCGTGATCATCATCAGTAGCTTGACACTCCATCTCTCTGCCAGGTCTTTTAAAGAGAGAGCGATGGCAACCTACAGAAAGCTGATGGCGCTTACACTGATGCTTGGCCTTGTTTTTATCGTGTTGCAGGTAATCGGCTTTAAGGCTTTTTGGGAGGCGGGAATGACTTTACAGGCGAGTGTGTCGTATTCTTTTTTGTATGTGATCGTGGGTTTGCACGCGTTGCATGTGGTGGGAGGAGTCATTGCATTACTGATTATGTCGTTAGGGGCATTCAGTAGCAAAACGAGAAATTACAGCATGGTGCCCGTTGAGTTGATGAGCACATACTGGCATTTTGTAGATATTCTTTGGGTCTATCTACTGGTTTTTTTAATCATGATTAAATAGAGAATTCATTTTTTTAGATACTAGAATTTACTTTTATGTCAACAACAGCAATTCCTGCGGGAACAAAATGGTGGAGCGGCGGAAAAAGCCCGTTCAACGTTAGCTATGGTAAGGTAATGATGTGGTACTTTTTGATGAGTGACGCCTTTACTTTTGGCGCCTTCCTGATTAGCTACGGCACCATTCGATTCAGCGTCAACCATTGGGCAGACCCCAACCACGTTTTCAATGCTTTTCCGTTTGCAGGACATGCCAACCTGCCGCTTGCATTTGTGAGCTTGATGACCTTTATTTTGATTTTCAGTTCCGTAACCATGGTATTGGCCGTACACGAAGGCCACAACATGAACCGCAAGGGTGTTGAAAAGTATATGATCCTGACCATTTTGGGTGGCATTGCTTTTTTGAGCTGTCAGGCTTGGGAGTGGACGCACTTGATCACCGGCGACCATGCTGTTTTGGTGAATGGACAAATTGAGCACTGGGGAACTACGGTGAGCAAAAACCCTTGGGGTCCTGAAGTGATGTTCAATGGCCAGGAAGTGGCAACACCGGGTCCGATTGCTTTTGGTGGCTATTTCTTTGGCATTACCGGCTTCCACGGTTTTCACGTATTCAGTGGGGTGGTGATCAATATTGTGATGTACATCAAAACCAAGTTGGGTCACTTCGATCAGCGCGGTCATTACGAAATGATTGAAAAGGCCGGTTTGTACTGGCACTTTGTGGATTTGGTTTGGGTATTTGTATTCTTATGTTTCTATCTAGTTTAATTAAAAATTTATAAATAATATTATTTATGTCAGCACAACCTTCTTCTCCAGAAATTACTTTTCAGCCCGATCATTCAGGCGGAACAGGAAGAATTTGGAAAATATTTTGGGTGTTATCTTTGCTAACCATCGTTGAATTGGGCCTCGGCTATTTTTTATATGCTCAACATGGTCACTTAGGCAACGTAACGGTTCTTGCTACTAAGTGTGCCATTGGTATTCTTACACTTGCCAAAGCCTATTATATTGTATCGGTTTTCATGCACTTAGGAGACGAAATTCGTAATTTAATTATGACGATTATTGTGCCCTTGTCTTTATTCATTTGGTTTATTGTTGCTTTTTTATACGATGGAAATAGCTGGAAAAATTTGCGTAATACGAATGCCGGCAGTCGTCCACATGCTACTGAGCAAGTGGAAGCACACCATTAATCAACAACATTAATTTTGATACAAAATGCAACCATCGTTCCCTAAAAGAAACGATGGTTTTTTTTAGGGAAGCAACAAACGAACCATTTTAAGTAAAGATGGTTATAGAGTATAAACCTTGAATCTTTCAAATGAATAAAAGCGCCGCTATAGCATTGTTGATGACCATCCTGTTGCCCCTTACCGGGTATTGGATGGTGAAATACTTCAGCAAGGATGCCGTGCACATGCCACGTAAATATTTTTACGACAATGTGGAGTCCAAAGAGGTAAAAGGAAAAATTGTTTCCGACACCAATTGGCATCAAGTGGGTAATTTGCAGTTTACCAATCAGCTGGGCGAAAAGGTTTCCCTGGAAGACCTGCATGGTAAAATTGTGGTGATTGATTTCTTTTTCACCCGATGCCCATCCATTTGTCCCGGCATGGGAAGGGCGATGAAAAAGCTACAGCAATCTTTTGAGAAGAATCCTGAAATCGTACAATTTGTCTCATTGAGCGTGGACCCCGAATATGACAGCGTGCCACAGCTTCGGGCATTTGCAGATCGCATGAATGCCAATCACGATACCTGGTGGTTTGGCAGGGGAGACAAAAAGGAAATCTATGACTTTGCGTTCAACGAGTTGAAAGCCAGCATTGCTGATGCTGAAATCGATACTGCATTCATTCATACCGAAAACTTTTTTCTCTTGGACAGCAACCGCGTGGTGAGGGGATGGTACAATGGGTTTGATTCCGTTAAGCAAGCGCAGCTCGCCATGGACATCCCCACTTTGATGCTGGAAAGAGATAAAAAGAGCCCTTCGATTCTAAGGGAATTTATACCGTACTTGCCGGTTATCTTTGTAGGGATAGGCCTGACTATTTTACTCGTAACGATTTTACAAAAAAATAAAAGCAAAAACAATGTTGACTCCTTCTTTTAAAAAAGACGATTCAAAAGCCAAAATCTTTATTTATCTGGTATCTGCAGTGGTGTTTGCTGCTGTCGTCATCTTGAATCGAATTCAATTAAATGTTTCGCTGCCCTTCAATCCACACGTGTTCGCTACTGCCAATGCAGTGATCAACTCTATGGTAGCCATTTTGCTGATAGCCGGATTGTACACTGCCAAGCAACAACAATATGCGACACATAAAAAAATCATGCTGGCTGCTATTTTGTTGTCAGTGTTGTTTCTGCTGAGTTATATTGCCCACCACCTATTTGCCGGTGAAACAAAATTTGGAGGAGAAGGAACCATTCGCATCGTATACTATCTGATTTTATTCACACATATTCCTTTGGCCGGTATTATCTTGCCTTTTATATTGTTTACCGCGTATCGTGCCTTGATTGGCGAATATGCGGCGCACCGAAAGCTTACCAGAATTACCTGGCCTATCTGGATGTATGTGGCGGTGACGGGTGTGATTGTATACTGGATGATTAGCCCATACTATCAATAACACTCACTAGAGCGAAAGTTCGGTGGCCGGGTCCCAGAATGCCTTTGTAAAGTCGACGACCGTATCATTTTTGATTTGCAAGCCCTCCTTTTCTAATAATTCTTGCATAGCGGTGGGTGTGTGAAAATGGTGTTTGCCGGTGAGCATTCCATTGCGATTGACTACCCTTTGTGCCGGTACGGATGGCTTTACTTGGTGTGCAGCGTTCATGGCCCATCCCACCATCCGAGCACTCCCTTTGGTACCCAGGTAAGCGGCAATTGCACCGTAAGAACTTACCCTTCCTTTGGGGATTAATCTGACCACCGCATATACATCTTCAAAGAACCGATACTCCTTTTTCTCTGTTTTCTTCTGGTGGCTTGCTTCCTTATGATGAGGTTTTCCTGCTTTCATGTAGCTGTTTCAGTAAGGTGGTTTTTTGTGGTTCAGGAACGGCTTCGTATTCATATGGACAGTGTGTACACCCGTTCCCACAACAAAACCCTTTTTGCAGGTGGTATTCTTTGGTGAGCACAATGTATCCTTCCGCATTGTAATAAAAATCTTTTCCCTCCACCATTTGTTCGCTCATACGATGTATTACAAATTAGTCCGCTGATTGTTCTGTTTGTTTGAGTAATTCTTGCAACCATTCATCTTTATCTGGCAGCTCGTTCGGCAATTGAAAGGAGAGGTAAAAAATCTTATTGCTTTGAGCAATGTCCAAGCCCTCATAATGGGTTTTGATTTGCAGGCGCGCATCTATTTCTTTTTCCTTGTACACGTCTTCGAGTGCAGTTATCATTGTCAACCCATATGCTTCCATCACCGTACGGGTAAATTGATACAAAGCGGGGGAGTCGGTTTTGAGGTGAATCAGGCCGCCGGGAGCCAGGATGCGCCGATACAGTCTTAAAAACCTTGGATGGGTAAGCCTTTTTTTGGCCTTGGAAGTACGCAGTTGCGGATCGGGAAACGTAATCCAGATTTCTTTTACCTCACCGGCTTGAAAATAATCTGCAATCATTTCAATTTGAGTTCGAAGAAAAGCTGCATTGTTGAGCGTTTGATCGATGGCCGCTTTGGCACCCAAATACATTCTGTTTCCCTTGATGTCCACTCCGATAAAATTTTGATCGGGAAAAAGTTTTGCCAACCCCACGGTATATTCACCTCGTCCACAAGCCAATTCCAATACAATGGGCTGTTCATTTTGGAAATGGTCCTTCCATTTTCCTGCCATGTCCTTTGGATATTCTAAGACATTGGCGAATGTTTTGATCTGTGCAAACCGCAGTAATTTCTTTTGTCCCATTGAACCGCAAAGGTAAAGAAGCCCAGCAAACCTTCTTTCCAAATTCACCCGAATCTTCCGACAAAAAATTTGAAATCATAGAAAATATTTAAATATTTGCATGAATATTAAAATTCAACAAAAAAACACGATCAAATGGCTGCCAAATTGAATCTTGACAAACTAGACCTGCAAATCATCGAGGCCATGATGGCCAATGCCGAAATCTCGTATGCCGAGTTGGGAAAGAAGTTGTTTGTGAGCGGGGGCACCATCCATGTGCGCATCAAAAAATTACAAGAATTCAATATCGTAAAAGGTACGCGACTCAATGTAGATTTAAAATTGCTCGGATATGATATCACAGCCTTTGTAGGCATTTTCTTGGAAAAGAGTTCTTTGTACGATGCTGTTTCAAAAGAGCTAATGAAGATTCCTGAAATTGTCCGCCTCAATTATACCACCGGCAATTACAGCATGTTTATTGAAATTGTTTGCAAAGACATCAATCAGCTGCGCTATGTCTTGCACGATCAGCTTCAAAAAATTAAAGGAATAGAAAGAACCGAAACACTCATTT
>CAZCCN010000001.1:18844-19150 GCA_964497085.1 uncultured Ferruginibacter sp. | reverse complement strand
TCATTTCATTGGAAGAGGGTTTTATCAGAAATGTGCCGGTGGCGCCCAGTCATTGATCAGCTGCGCTGCAAATCAAACGCATCCCTCAATCCGTTACCCAATAGATTAAAAGCGAGCACCAACAGCATAATGGCTGCGCCCGGAATGAATGCAAGCAAGGGCTTGCTGGTGATGATAAAATGATAGTTCTCTTTTATCATCAATCCCCAACTGGGCTGGGGTGGCTGCAACCCGATACCCAAAAAACTCAACCCCGCTTCAATAATAATGGCCATGGCGAAATTGCTTGCTGTCAACACCACAATT
>CAZCCN010000001.1:8717-18834 GCA_964497085.1 uncultured Ferruginibacter sp. | reverse complement strand
TTGGTCCCATGATATTGGGTAAAATGTGTTTAACAAGAATACGGGCCTTGCTCAATCCCATGATTTGTGCAGCTTGAATATATTCCAATGTTTTGATCTGCATTACCTGACCCCGTACAAGCCTGGCTACGTTTACCCACATGGTCAATCCGATGGCAATTAAAATTTGCCAAAATCCCTTTCCCATGCTAATGGTAAAAGCAAACACCAGTAAAACGGTTGGGATGCTCCACACCACGTTCACCATCCACATGATTAGCTCATCTGTCCATTTTCCATAATAACCAGCCACAGCTCCCAGTCCAATTCCGATCAACAGGGAAATCAATACTGCCACCAATCCTACCGACAAACTGGTGCGGGTGCCAATGATGAGCCTACTGAGTACGTCTCGGCCCAACATATCGGTACCCAGCCAAAATGTTTTATGAACAATGAACGATTCAATTGGCTGCCTGGTTCCTTGGGTAAGATCAGCAATCGATAGGTGTTGCTGCACAGAAGTGTCTTCATCAATGTATTGCTGAAAATACAACTGATTGTTTACCGTCCAATATTTTTCGATGGGTATATATTTGACTGGTGCAGGGATTCCACTCGAAATGCCTTCTAGCCAAGAAGTTTTTTGAATGGTTGGCAGCGGTACCAATAGAAATGTTTGGCTGTATCCGGGTGGCTTCGCTTGCAATTCGATGGTTTGCAAATCGGCATGGGGCGTATTGTCTGGAGCAATGACATAACCCAATAGTGCCACGCATATAAATAAGCCAATCAATATCAGCGATGCCAATGCCAGCCTGTTCTTGCAGAACCGCTTCCAGACAGGATTTGAAAAAGCAGACCAACGAAATGGCATCATAAAGCGATTGATTATTGAACGATTCTATCTTTCCATCTGTATTGTACAACAGAACCCAACCCACCGGCCACCAAGGTATACAATATATGAAATGGTTGCATCCACGGGAACCACCACAACAGGCGTTGTTGTTGAAAAAACAAGGCTACCGGATATAGGAACCAACCTTCCGCGGCCGTTTTAACGAGCAGCAAGAAACCGAGTACGCCAAATCCATTGATCGAATTATTTCCCCATACCAGCGATTGACCCACACACAGGATGCCTGCTGCTATCAACAGCAACACATTCAACAGGTATACCATCAGCAACACCGGCAAGAGGCGTTTGTCTTTGTATTGTTTGGCTTTGCTGGCCCATCGTATTCGTTGTTGCAAGAATGCGCCCCAAGTTTTTTCGGTAGCGGTTTCCACCAACACATCCCTTGATTGTATATACGCGATGCCTTTTGAATATCGGGCAGCAATTTTGTGCAGCAGCAACATATCGTCTCCGCTGGCAATGTGATCAATGTCTTGAAATCCGCCCACTTCATCAAATGCCGCTTTGGTGTAAGCAAGATTGGCCCCATTGCACATTCCATGAAATTGTAGTTGGGTAGATGCACCCGTAATACCCTGTAAACTCATGAAATCGAGCGATTGAAAAATATCCAGCAGGCGATGTCGGTTTCGCATCCGAACTGGCATCACCATCAGCTCGGGTTTGTGTCGTTGATAATAAGCTGCGATGGTGCTCAGCCAATGCACAGGCACCACACAATCTGCATCGGTGGTGACCACCAAACTGCCTTTGCTTTGAGCAATCCCCGTAGCAATGGCCAGCTTTTTATATGCAACTGTTTGAATGGATGTTGAAGTATCGGCCAGTGTAATCAGACGAATGCGCGCATCGGTAAAAGACCCTACACATTGTGCGGTTTGATCGGTTGAATGATCATCTACGACGATTATTTCATACAGATGCTGGAGGTAAGACTGTCGCAACAAAGACTCCAATAAAGTACCGATGTTCTTTTCTTCGTTTCGGGCCGCAACAACCACAGAAATCATCAATACCTGATCAGAATCAGTTTGTTCGTTCTGGCTGAAAGGTTTCAGTGCATTCCAGCCAAGTCGATAGTAGACCAGCAAGCCGACATACCCGCACAGCAAGACAGAAAGCACCACAAAGAGGACCAATAGAAACATGTCGTACAAAAATAATTTTTTGAAAACGAATCGAATCACTAACTTTATATAGTTGCTTAAACAACTATATGCCAAACAACCAATTCAAAAAGAGCGAGCTGTACAGCTTCATCACCGGGAAGGCCTCCACTGCCATTGCCCGCCGCATGCAAAAGAACTTTAAACAAAACGGAATCGATATCACCATTGAACAATGGAGTGTGCTGTATCATTTGTGGAAAGAAGACGGCTTGAGCCAGCAATCTCTCTGCGAAGCTACCTTCAGAGACAAGCCCAGTATTACCCGCCTCGTGGACAATCTAGAAAAATTATCCCTGGTGAAAAGGGTGGCTAGCAAAGAAGACCGCCGGGTCAATATGATTTATTTAACCGCCGATGCCCAGCGACTGCAAGAACAAACCATGCAAGTGGCCAATCAAACTTTGAATGAAGCGCTGGAAGGCGTGACCAATGGACAGATTGAAATTGCCAAAGAAGTATTGCAAAAAGTTTATGACAACCTCAAGTAACGGTGAAGCAAGATTGAAAACAAAAACGATTTTACCATGAGTACCCCTCATCCAACCCCAGTTTTATTGCAAGGCGGCGAATGGATCATCAAAGAAAGCCAGCCTGCGGACACCTTCATTCCTGAAATGTATTCAGAAGAACAAAAGATGGTTCAGGAAATGTGTTTGCAATTTTTGCAGACAGATGTACTGCCCATCATGCAACGAATCGATGCACTGGAGCCGGGACTCATGCCGTCGCTGATGGAAAAGGCCGGCGCGCAAGGTTTATTGGGGGTGTCCATCCCCGAATCGATGGGTGGACTGGGAAAAGATTTCATCACCGCCACACTGGTCAACGAGGCCCTGGGCGGAGGATTTTCATTCAGTGTGGCCCTCGCGGCGCATACAGGCATTGGCACCTTGCCTATTTTATATTTTGGAACAAAGGCGCAACAAGAAAAATACATTCCCAAGTTGGCAAGTGGTGAATGGAAAGGGTCATACGGACTCACGGAGCCGAATAGTGGCAGCGATGCTTTGAGCGCCAAAACCACCGCGACGCTTTCCGCCGACGGTAAACACTATTTGCTGAATGGACAAAAGTGCTGGATTACCAATGGAGGTTTTGCAGATGTATACACAGTGTTTGCAAAAATTGACGGGGAAAAGTTTACCGCCTTCATCGTGGAGCGCGGGATGGAAGGATTTACACAGGGTCCGGAAGAACACAAAATGGGTATCAAGGGCTCTTCTACCGTTCAGTTGTATTTTCAAGATTGCAAAGTGCCTGTAGAAAATGTACTGGGAGAAATTGGCAAAGGACATGTGATTGCGTTTAATATCTTAAACATTGGCCGATTGAAATTGTGTGCGGCGGTACTCGGTGGTGCCAAACTGGCCTTGACCGACAGCATCCAATATGCCAATACCCGCGAACAGTTCAATAAGCCCATTGCTGTCTTTGGTGCCATTCGACACAAACTCGCCGAAATGGCCATTCGCATTTGGGCGGCAGAAAGCGCTCTGTATCGAACTTCCAAGTGGATTGAACAAAAGGAACAGGCATTGTTGTCGGAAGGAAAATCCCTGGGCGAAGCCTTATTGGGTGCTGCCGAAGAGTATGCCATCGAATGCGCCATCTTAAAAGTGGAAGGCAGTGAAGTGCTCGATTTTGTGGTGGACGAAGGGGTACAGATTCATGGCGGAAACGGATTCAGTGATGAATACAACATCAGTCGTTCTTACCGAGACAGCCGGATCAACCGAATTTTTGAAGGCACGAATGAAATCAATCGATTGCTAACCGTAGACATGGTATTGAAGCGCGCGATGAAAGGAAAAATCGATTTGATGACAGCCGCCACCGCCGTGTCCAAAGAACTGATGAGCATCCCTGATTTTGGTGCCACCGATGACCATCCTTTTGCAGCAGCCAAAAAACAGGTTGCGCAAATGAAAAAGGCCCTGTTATTGGTAGCGGGGGCAGCGGTTCAAAAATTAATGATGACTTTACAAAAGGAACAGGAAATACTGATGTATATAGCCGATATGGCGATTGTTACCTTCACGGCCGAAAGCACGTTGCTTCGATGGATGAAGCTTACTGAATCCAATACCAACCCAGCGGAATCTATGTATGCAGATCTTTTTCATTGTTATCTCTATGATGCCGTGGACAAACTCCATAAATCCGGAAAAGAAGCATTGAATGCTTTTGCCACCGGCGATGAGTTGAGGATGCTGTTGCTGGGCTTAAAGCGATTTACCAAAACACCGCCGTACAACAGCAAAGACGCCAGAAGGCGCATTGTCAAAAAACTGATTGAAGACAAGCAATACACGTTATAAAACTCACGGTGTCCGGGATCTGGTACCTGCTTACATTAATTTTATAATCAGTGGCTGCACAAAATAGCAAAAGACACTAATGGCAAGGATGCAAAGGATGTTCAGCACGAATCCGGCTTTCATCATGTCTTTCAATCGGATGTGTCCACTCGCAAACACAATGGCATTGGGCGGTGTGCCCATGGGCAACATGCTCGCACAGCTCGCCCCCAGTGTCATTGGAATGCCTAACAGCAAGGGATCCATGTGAATGGCTGTTGCAATGGAAGACACGACGGGCGCCATCACAATCACCTGCGCCACATTGCTCATCACTTCACTTAAGAAAATGGAAAGGGTGGTAATCAGCAAAATCATCACAAACAGATTGTTGGTGGCATATCCCGCAATGAACCGACCCAATTGATTCATGAGTTGTACTTCTTCCAACGCTTTTGCCAGGGCGATGCCACCGCCAAATAATATTAAAATACCCCATGCCATTTTGCTGGTGTCTTCCCAGACAAGCAAACGCGTTGCATTTTCTTTTGGGTCGTTACCTGCAGGCACCATAAACAACAGCAAAGCACCAGACAGCGCAATGATGGTGTCGTCCAGTACAAATGCACTTTGCATGTTATTGATAAAATCTTTTCCAATCCATCCGCATACTGTCAGAAGAAAAATGGCGGCCACTCTTTTTTCAGCTCGGGTCATGGCGCCCAGCTTATGCAGCTCCGACTGAATATATTGCCTGCCGGCTTCCGTGTGCTGAATCTTATTGGGGTACAACCATTTTACCATTACCCAGTACAACAGAAACAATAATAAAATGGTCAATGGTGTAAAGACCATCATCCAATCCATGAATCCGATGTTGTAATTGTATTTGTCGGCGATGTAATTCACATAGGCTACATTGGGTGGCGTGCCAATGATGGTGCCCAAGGCAAAATTGGAAGCATACGCAATCGACAACATCAGTACCAGCTTAAAATGTTGGGTGTTTGTGCCTTCTTGTGGTTGTTGGTCCATGACATGAATCACCGAAAGGGCGATGGGATACATCATCATCGTGGTAGCGGTATTGCTGAGCCACATACTCAAAAACCCGGTAGCTATGATAAAACCGAGGATGATCCTGTTTCCATTGGTGCCTGTCATGTTGATGATGCCCAAGGCAATTCTTTTGTGCAAATGCCATTTTTCAATCGCAATGCCAATAAAGAATCCACCCATGAACAAAAACACCACCGAATCGGCATAAGATTTGGTCACTTCTTTGATCGGGCTGATTTGCAACACCGGAAAAGCAATGATGGGGATCAATGCCACGACGGCAAGCGGAAGCGCGTCCAAAATCCACCAGGCAATCATCAGGGTTGCTATGGATAAAACAAGGTTTTGCTGGTGGGCGAGCGACAAAGGATTCATCAGCCACATCCAGCCCGCTATGAGTACGCCAGCAAGCAGTGCAGCGGCCTTTTGATGGGCTTTGTATTTTTTAATCCAATCGGTGTGTATCATGTGCCTCAATTTAATGCTCTTTTGTCAAACAAAATCCATCCCATCTCTTCCCCTTTTATGATATTTGTATTTCTGATAAACAAATGTATATGAACCAACTGGTCAATGACTTCAATGAATACCGTTCTCGTATGAACGACGTGATTCTAAGCAAAGAAAATTTAGTGTTGAAACGATTGTGGAATCTGGATACCAATGCCTATGCCGAAGGCGTGCTCGATGTCAAAACAAAAGAAATGTTGGGATTGGTGGCCAGCATGGTGCTTCGCTGTGATGACTGCATCAAATACCATTTGGGTAAGCTGAGTGAGCTACAGGTGTCTACCGAAGCCATCTACGAAGTGTTTGCTGTGGCCAATATTGTTGGCGGTACCATTGTGGTTCCGCATACTCGTCGTGCGGCGGAATACTGGGAAGCCTTGCAGGCCGCTTCATAATTTGAATTGCAGAAGTATCCATTTAATAGTAACTTTACGTTATCAAAAGCAACGATCTCATGAGCGATGTCTCCACTGCTTCTTCTTTAACCGCCAAAGATTTTGCCACCGATCAGGAAGTGCGTTGGTGTCCTGGTTGCGGGGATTATTCCATTCTGGCACAGGTGCAAAAAATTATGCCTACCATTGGTGTGCCCCGCGAAAATATTGTGATTGTTTCGGGGATTGGTTGCAGCAGTCGCTTTCCCTATTACATGAACACCTATGGCATGCACAGCATCCATGGCAGGGCCACGGCGGTGGCAAGCGGTTTAAAAGCGGCGCGTCCGGAATTGAGCGTGTGGATTGTCACTGGAGACGGAGACGGATTGAGTATTGGTGGCAACCACACCATTCATTTGCTGAGGAGAAATTTTGATGTAAATATCTTGTTGTTCAACAACCAGATTTACGGACTCACCAAAGGACAATATTCTCCTACTTCAGAGGAGCACAAAATAACCAAGAGCACGCCGTTTGGCAGCATTGATCATCCGTTCAATCCTTTGGCATTGGCGATGGGTGCAGACGCAAGTTTTATTGCGCGTTCCATGGACAGAGACCCCAAGCATTTGCAATCCATGTTGCTTAGGGCCAATGCGCACAAAGGCGCTTCTTTATTAGAGATTTATCAAAACTGTAATATTTTCAACGACGGCGCTTTTGAAGTGTTTACCGAAAAAAATTCCAAAGCTTCAGAAGTGTTGTTCTTGGAACAAGGACAGCCATTGGTATTTGGTCCTACCCAAAACAAAGGCATTCGCCTGGATGGGTTCAAGCCCGTGGTGGTAGACCTGGAAAACGGTTTTAGCAAAGAAGACTGCTGGATCCACGACGAAAAAGATTTTTACAAAGCGCAGATACTGGTGAGGATGTTCGATGATCCGTTTATACAGGATCACTTGCCCAGGCCATTTGGTGTATTTTATGAAACCGAACGGGCTTGCTATGAAGATGTGATGTCCATGCAAATTGAAGAAGTTATTGCCAAAAAGGGCAAGGGCTCTTTGGATCAACTCTTGCGCGGCCATGAAACCTGGACCATCTCCTAAGGAACCATTATCCGATGAAACCTTTCTGCTGCAGCCATTCAGCGATTTGAACGGCATTGGTGGCAGCCCCTTTCCTTAAATTATCACTTACAATCCAACAGTTGAGCGTATTGGGCTGCGTGTCGTCTCTTCGAATCCGGCCAACAAACGTATCGTCTTTGTCGTGGGCGGTCAGTGGCATTGGATAAATGAAATGTTCCACATCGTCTTTCACCACCACGCCGGGTGCGGCTGATAAAATTTGTCTGACTTCGGCCAAATCAAAGTCTTTTTCAAATTCAATGTTAACCGACTCGCTGTGTCCGCCCATGGTTGGAATGCGCACACAGGTAGCTGTTACTTTGATGGTGTCATCCATCATGATTTTTTTTGTTTCGTTGGTCATCTTCATTTCCTCTTTCGTGTATCCGTTGTCCAAGAAACTGTCTATATGAGGGATAGCGTTTAAATCAATGGGGTATTTGTATGCCATCTCGCCTTCGATTCCTTTTCGCTCATTCATCAGTTGCATCACCGCTTTGATGCCTGTACCTGTTACGCTTTGGTAGGTGCTCACCACCACTCGCCTGATGCGATATCGGTCGTGCAGGGGCTTCAATGCTACTACCATCTGAATGGTGGAACAATTGGGATTGGCGATGATTTTATCTGCAGCTGTCAACACATGTCCATTTACTTCGGGCACCACCAGTTTTTTATCAGGATCCATTCGCCAAGCACTCGAATTGTCAATCACAGTAATACCCGCTGCAGCAAATTTCGGCGCCCACTCCAATGAGGTGCTGCCCCCTGCTGAAAAAATGGCCACAGCCGGCGCACGGTCAATGGCTGTCTGCATGCCCACTACGGCATAGGCCTGCCCTTTGTATTCGATGGATTTACCAATCGATTTTTCAGAGGCCACCGGAATGAGTTCGCTCACCGGAAAATTTCTTTCCGCCAACACTTCGAGCATTTTGGTGCCCACCAGTCCTGTCGCGCCTACCACTGCAACTTTCATGTTGATTGAATTTATGTCAGCAAAATTAAGCTATCCTTTTGATTCGATTGATCTGTTTTCCTGCAATCGTTTGTAATTGTTTAAATACAGCAAACCGTTCTACATTGATGCTGTGGGCATGGTACCATATTATTTTTATGAAAACCCTTTGTATGAAAACAATCTGGATGATGTTGCTATTGATGTTTGTCTGTATGTCCACTGCTTCTGCTCAATTGGCCGAAACCTTTTCGGACAGCAATTTTACGAGCCATCCCAGCTGGACGGGCGACACAGCGGCCTGGACCATTGCACCCAGCCTGCAACTGCAAAGCAACAGTACGATGGCAAACAGTAGTTTTTATTTGTCAACCCCATCGAGCAAATCCCTTCAAACGCAATGGAACGTTCGAATTGATTTGCAGTTCAATCCTTCCTCGCTCAATTATATCGACTTCTATCTGACTGCATCTTCCAGTAATCTGTCCTTGTCCACTACCACCGGCTATTTTGTTCGCCTGGGCAACACCGACGATGAAATTTCTTTATACCGGAAAGACAGCAACGGCATTGTCAAATTGATTGACGGCCTCAATGGGGTCCTCAACAGCTCAAGCAACATCGTTGCGCTTCAGGTGGTGCGCAATCAATGGCAACAGTGGGAGCTATACCGAACCGTGAACGGCGGATCAACCATTCTTGAAGGAACTTCTTTTGACAGAGTGTATACCCATAGCCAATGGGCGGGCATACTCGTGAAACAAAGCACTGCTTCCTTTTTTAAAAAACATTTTATGGACGACTGTTTCATCACCGACTTTATACCAGATACGCTTCCACCTGTTTTTCAATCCGTGGAGGTGACGGGTAAACAAACCATTGATTTGTTGTTTAATGAAGCATTGGAGACAAGCAGCAGTGAGCTGACCAGTCATTATCAGGTGGACCATGCCGTACAGGAGCCCGCCTCGGCGAAAAGAGACAGTGTGGACCCTCGCCGGGTGCACTTGCAATTTGCCAGCGATTTACCTGTTCGGGTGAATTTGTCAATTACGGTAAATGGCTTGTCTGACCTGAAGGGTAATATCATGTCTACTGCCTCCAACACATTTTTTGTATATCAACCACTTGCCTACGATGTATTGATTGATGAAATCATGGCCGATCCCAGTCCTGTTGTGGCCATGCCGGATGCTGAATGGGTGGAGCTGCGCAACACCACTGGCTTTCCGATTGCTTTGAAAAATTGGAGATTGGCCAAAAGAAATGATTTCTCTGGTCCATTTCCGGACATCGTATTGCAGCCGGATAGTTTGTTATTGGTTTGCAGCAGCAGTGCCGTGAGTGAACTCGCTGTCTTTGGCCATGCCATTTCGGTGACCAATTTTCCGAGCCTCACCAATACAGGCGATTTAATTTATCTGCTGGCTGCAAACAACAAAACCATTCATGCGGTTGAATACAGCGACAGTTGGTATCAAAATGAGTTGAAGAAAAATGGCGGATGGAGCCTGGAGATGATTGATTTGAATAGTCCTTGTACGGGTGCAGACAATTGGTGCTCGAGTCAATCCATGCTCGGGGCATCACCGGGCCAGCCCAATAGTATAGACGCGCTGAACATCGACATCACTTTGCCGCAGCTGTTGCGTGCTTTTACAATTGACAGCATGCAAATCGTACTGACCTTCAACGAACCCCTCGACAGTGCAGGAG
>CAZCCN010000001.1:0-8707 GCA_964497085.1 uncultured Ferruginibacter sp. | reverse complement strand
ATACACAATCAGTGATGGTATCGGTATGCCCATTTCAGCGCAACCGATAGCCCCACTTTTCAATCAGGTCCTTCTTCGGCTTGCACAACCTCTGGTGGTGGGCACTGTCTATATGGTGCAGGTACAGGGTATTACCGACTGCATCGCCAATCCGATTGGCGCATACCACACTGCATCCGTAGCCATTCCGGAACCCATGGACTCCTTGGATGTGGTGATCAACGAAGTGTTGTTCAATCCAACATCTGACGGGGTTGATTTTGTTGAATTGTACAATCGGAGCAGAAAGACGTTTAACCTGCAAGATGTATGGCTGGCCAATCGAAATACATTGGGCACGGTGGACAATATGGTTGCCTTGACTGTCTTGCCACAATTGTTTTTTCCAGGCACTTATCTGGTATGTACCGCCGATGCGACGGTGCTGCAGCGACATTATCTCTGCCCACAGCCTGCTTTGATTGTGTCGGTGTCTAATATGCCTTCGTACAATGATGACGCCGGTTCGGTGGTGTTGCTCAATCAACAAGGAAGAACGGTTGATCAACTCGATTATCAAGATGATTGGCATTTTCCTTTATTAAACAACCGCGAAGGTGTTTCCCTTGAACGCATCGATCCTGATGGGCCCACGCAATCGGCTCAAAACTGGCAAAGCGCCGCGAGTACAGTTGGCTTTGCTACCCCCACCGATCGAAACTCTCAATGGATGGAACCGGCGGCTGGCAACAATGAGATACAGGTAAACCCTAAGGTGTTTAGTCCGGATCAAGACGGACAGGACGACCTGCTCACCTTGCGGTACCAATTTGATGCACCGGGATATGTGGCAACGGTTCAAGTGTTTGATGTGGCGGGGAGGCCGGTGCGGTGTCTGGCCCGTGCACAATTGTGTGGCACGAGTGGGGTCATTCATTGGAACGGACTCGATGCCAGCAATCGGGAATTGCCCCTGGGTATCTATGTTGTGTACACGGAAGTGTTTACCCTAACCGGTAAAATGAGAAAATATAAACAGGCGGTGGTGTTGGCGAGAAAATACCAATGATGCTATTGTTCTGTGGATTGGTCGGGCTTGTTTTCCAGCAGATACCGAATCCATAAATAGCCGCCAAATGCGCAGACAACGGAAAAAAGAATCAATCCAATGATATCGTTTTGCTCGAAACCAAAGAGCAGGATGCCCAGTATGAATCCCAGAAACTCGGCGCCAATCCATGCCAGCACCGTGTACCATTTCCATCGTGTAGGATTCAATCCTTTTTGAAGGGCCAAGGCACCTATTTGTTTGCAAAGAAAAAACAATACGATAAACTCTATCATACACTGGTTATACTAAATCAATGTCAAAATTGACCAATTGAACAAATTCCGCAATGCGCTCATCAATGTCTTGCTTGGTGATTTCCCTCATTCTTTCGGGACCGAATTTTTCTACACAGAAGCTAGCCAATGCACTTCCTACAATGATAGCAGTCTTCATGTTGTCAAAACTGATGTCTTTGGTTTTGGCAAGGTGTCCGATGAAACCACCGGCAAATGTATCGCCGGCTCCGGTAGGGTCGAACACTTCTTCTAACGGTAAGGCCGGTGCAAAGAAAACATGATTTTGGTGAAACAACAAAGCGCCGTGCTCACCTTTTTTAATGATTAAAAAAGCAGGACCCATGTCCATGATTTTTCTGGCGGCTTTCACCAAAGACACTTCACCGCTCAGCTGTCTGGCTTCGCCGTCGTTCACCAACAATACGTCTACTTTTTTCAGCACCGCTTTTAAATCATCCAATGCGATGTCCATCCAAAAATTCATGGTATCCATCACAATCAACTTGGGTCTTACCTTGAGTTGATTGATCACGCTCAACTGTAATTTGGGCATCAGGTTGCCCAACATTAAAAATTCACTGCCCTGATAGCTATCCGGTACAATCGGATTGAAATCTTCCAATACATTCAAGTCGGTTACCAGCGTGTCTCTTGAATTCATGTCTACATGGTAGCGTCCGCTCCAAAAAAAAGATTTTTTATCGGGCACCACTTCCACACCATCCAGCACGACGCCTCTTTTTTTCAACCCTTCTATTTCTTCTTTCGGAAAATCGTATCCGATGATGGAAATTTGCTGAACAGGCTGCAGAAAATTACTGGCAGCATATGCAACATAGGTAGCAGATCCGCCTACAATTTTATCCACTTTGCCAAAAGGGGTTTCAATTGCATCAAAAGCCATGGTGCCTACGGTAATCAGAGACATAAATTATATGGTTTGGTTGGAGGTTGAAAAAATCGACCAAAAGTAGCGTTTTAAATTTTCTTTTTTATGATTCTTGGACAGAATTCGCCTGCTGTATCCGTCTTTCTATCCCCAACTTTTCCCGAGTCTACTTTTAGAATCTTTTTTCCGTGTTTTTACCGAAACAACTGCTGCTGGTTGGGCAGGATATTGAAACTTTTTCGGTGGTATTTGCACAATCCGAATTTGGCAATTGCTTTTCGATGGTCGGCTGTGCCGTAGCCCTTGTTTTTATTCCAGTGGTACTGCGGAAAGGCTTGATGGAGGGTTAGCATGTATTCGTCCCGGTAGGTTTTGGCCAATACGCTGGCAGCAGCAATCGATGCGTATTTGCCATCTCCTTTTACTATACAATGGTGGGCAATGTTTGGATAAGGCTTAAACCGATTGCCATCAATCAACAACCAGTCGGGCGGAGTAGACAGGGCAGCGATGGACAAATGCATGGCCTTGTAGGAAGCTTGCAGAATATTGATTTTGTCAATTTCGGGGTTGTCAACTTTGGCAACGGCAAAAGCGATGCTTTCTTTTTCAATCACTGGCCGCAAGGCATCGCGTTGTTTTTCAGACAACTGCTTGCTGTCGTTGAGCAAGGGATGGGCAAAATCTCTGGGCAATATCACCGCGGCCGCAAACACGGGGCCTGCGTAGCATCCTCTGCCGGCTTCGTCTACGCCGGCTTCTGTTCGGGTGGCATCAAAAAAGGGAGCTAACATAACTTGTAGAACAAATATCTGTAAAAGATAGCGAAACCCTATTCAATGTTTGACAACCCATTGTCGAGTGCTACCTTTGCACCATGAAGACACCGCTTCAAGCAGAAAATAACAACCGAGCCATCGCCACCTGGCTATTGATAGGGGTGGGCATGATTGCCATTCAAGTATTGCTAGGAGGCATTACCCGATTGACCGAATCCGGTTTGTCCATCACCGAATGGAAGCCCATTACCGGCGCACTGCCGCCTTTGAATGACGCCGCCTGGCAAACTGAGTTTGACAAATACCGCGGCACGGATCAGTTTAAGTATGTGCACGCTTATTTTTCCTTATCCGATTTCAAATTCATTTTTTTCTGGGAATGGTTTCACCGTTTGTGGGCCCGGTTGATGGGCCTGGTGTTTTTGACAGGCTTTGTGTATTTTTTGGTCCGTCGTCGCTTCAACAAGGAAATGATTTTACCCATGTCAATCTTGTTCGTGTTGGGTGGGGTACAGGGCGCTATTGGATGGATCATGGTGCAAAGCGGACTGGTTCCGGAAAAATATTTTGTGGGACATGTTGAATTGGCCACTCATTTTATAGCGGCGTTGATTCTATTGGCCTATACCTGGTGGTTTGCGCTTCGCTTGTTGCCCGCTTTTCAACCCAAACAAATACATCCATCCTTGCACAAACTCCTGCGTGGCATGTTGGTTGTATTAATCCTGCAACTGGTATATGGTGCGTTCATGGCAGGCTTGAAAGCGGCTGTTACTGCGCCGACCTGGCCATCCATCAACGGACAATTCTTTCCTGCTGCTATGCTTGAGCAAAATCCTTGGTTTCATAATCTCTGGAACAATCCATTGGCCATTCAATTTATTCACCGGGGCATTGCTTATTTGTTTGCTCTGTTGGTTGGTGTGTTTTATGTTCGATCTGCTGCCCAAACAGCTCATCCCGTGGTGGCAATCGGCCGAAAAACATTAGTGGGATTGGTATTCCTGCAAATCATGTTGGGCATTTTCACCTTGCTTTATGCCACCCATCCGGCGATTTTCGTGTGGTTGGGTGTCGTGCACCAGTTTACCGCCATGCTGTTGGTGCTTACTTTGACTTCGTTATTGTTTGTTATTCGGGGAAAGGAAAATATCCTTAAGGCTGCAACAGCCTGATGGCCGCAGGAATGATATTCACTTCAATCGTACGATCGGTGACGGCGGGCTCTCCATCTATGTGCAAGGGCGCCAAACTGGAATTTTCAATTTTGATGCTCCTGGTTTGCCAGTAATCAATGGCGGCGGTGTGTTCTTTTTGAACAACCGGTTTTTTCACTTTTCCCAGTTTGATATGGCGCAACAAAGACAGCGCGGTAAAATATTTGTTTTTCCTATTGACCACAATCACATCCAACAAGCCATCGTGTAAACTGGCCCGTGGCGCAATGGTGACATGATTTCCAAATTGATTGCTGTTGGCAATGCTGATAAAAAAAGCTTCTGTGCTGATTGTCTCTCCGTTGATGTCTATCAGAAAAGGATAGGTTTTGTAACGAAAAAAAAGACGCAGGGATTGTTTGATATAGGTCCAGAGTCCGCGGGTGGTTTGTGTCGAAAAATCATGCGCTACTTGTGCATCGAATCCGACGCCGGTGAGCATGCAACCAAAATGCTTGTTTACATAAAAGCCGTCTACGGCAGCTACGTTTCCTTTAAAAATAATATCAAGCGCCTTCGAGGGATTGGTGCTGATGCCCGCGGCAAGCGCCAGTCCGTTGCCGGAGCCCATGGGAATCACGCCGATGTGAACGGATGTATTGAGCAAGGCCCCCGCCACCTGGTTGATGGTGCCGTCGCCTCCGCACACAATCACATCGGTGATGGATTCTGTCGCAATTCTCTGAACCAGGAAAGAATAATCTCCGTCTTTGCTTGTATCTATAATGTCGAATGGAATCTGCGCTGCCTTGGTGCGGTCTGTAATCAATTGCACCAACTTTCTTTTGTTTCTGGTGCCCGAAATCGGATTGACTAAATAAATGAATTTTCTTTTCATCAGACCTTGTTTGTGTTCCTTATCGCTCAACTGGTGTGGCATTGAGGGTATTCCACAACAAATCTTTCAGGGGCTGCAGGTTGTATCCTGTCACAGAAGAAATAAAGACATGTGGAATGTTTTTCGGCAATTCTTTTGCAATGGCTTCTTTCAGTTCGTCATCGAGCATATCTGATTTGCTGATGGCAATCACAAAATCCTTTTGCAACATGTCCGGGTTGTATTTTTCCAATTCGGCTTTCAATATTTCAAATTCATCGCGATGACCCTTGCTGTCTGCCGGAATCAAAAACAGCAACACGGCATTTCTTTCAATGTGTCGCAAGAACCGATGTCCCAATCCCTTCCCTTCGGCCGCTCCTTCAATGATACCGGGCAAATCGGCCATGCAAAAACTTCTGGCGTCTCGGTATTCCACCATGCCCAGCTGTGGTACCAAGGTGGTGAAGGCATAGTCGGCTATTTTGGGTTTAGCAGCGGTGATGCTGGAGAGCAGGGTCGATTTGCCTGCGTTGGGAAAGCCCACCAGTCCTACATCGGCCAGTACTTTGCGTTCGAGTACTTTGATGCCCTCTTGCCCTTCTTCGCCGGGTTGAGCATATTCAGGGGCCTGGTTGGTGGCTGTTTTAAAATTACTATTACCCAATCCGCCCCGACCACCGCGCATCAAAATGATTTCTTGTCCGTCTTCTAAAATTTCCGCTTCCTGTTTGCCGGTTTCCTCATCTTTGGCAATGGTACCGAGTGGCACTTCTATGATAATGTCTTTTCCGTTTTTTCCTGTGCAATGATTGCCCGCGCCATTGCCGCCATCTTCTGCCAACACATTTTTATAGTATCGAAGATGCAGCAGCGTCCAGAGTTGGGCATTGCCTTTCAAAATGATGTGAGCGCCTCTTCCGCCATCGCCACCATCCGGTCCGCCCATGGCTGTCAATTTGTTCCGCATGAAATGCTTACTGCCCGCACCCCCGTGTCCACTGCGGCAAAATATTTTTATCTGGTCTACAAAATTCGACTTATCCATGTTGGTGCAAAGGTACGTTTACTTGTTGAGTAGTTGAGTGGTTGAGGTGTTTTGAACAAGCGCCGGGTATCAATGATCTCAATCATTGCTTTTTGCCTTGGTTTGTTGCCAAGGTTGATAGTTGGTTTCGGATGAACCTCTGTTAGCGGGCACTTCTGTCAATGCTTCGCAGGGCTTCCAATCCTGTTGCATGGTTGCAGGCAATTGTTGATACAGCCGGGTGCCCTCGGTTTTCCATTGAATCATTTCGTCGGATACTTCTTTTATTTTTTGCGCGGGATTGCCAACGATCAAACTTCGGTTGTCAAACACACTGTCTGCTTTGATCATTGCCAGAGCCCCCACGATGCATTCATCGCCAAGCACTACATTGTCCATGACCACCGCGTTCATGCCAACGAGACAATTCTTTCCAATGGTAGCACCGTGAACAATCGCGCCGTGTCCGATGTGTGCGCCTGCTTTCAGCCATACCGTCGTACCCGGAAACATATGTAGCGTACAGTTCTCCTGTACATTGCATCCATCCTCAATAATAATTTGTCCCCAGTCGCCCCGAATGGCAGCCCCCGGCCCTATGTATACATTCTTACCAATGATCACATTGCCGGTGACAGCAGCTTGCGGATGCACGAAAGAAGAAGGATCCACAACGGGGATATGTTCTTTGAATTGGTAAATCATTGGCAAAAAATTAAATCACGGACTTATGGGTTCTGAAACAAGTGCCTTTGAACACAGCTACTTCATGACCATGCTGGTTGGTGATGTGAATGTGGTACAAGCCGGTTGACTTTCCGTTATGCAGCTCTTTGGCTTCCGCAATCAAGGTGTCATCCAAATGAACGGGTTTCAAAAAATTGATGGCGGTGTCCAGCGCTACTGAAAAAACATTTCGGTTGTTGCAGGCAAAAGCAAAAGCGCTGTCCGCAAGCGAAAAAGTAATGCCCCCATGCACAATCCCCAATCCGTTGATCATTTCTTTTCGGATGGTCATGCTGATTTTGCTGTACCCTTCTTTTATTTCAATGACCTGAACGCCCATCCATTGGCTGAAGGCATCGTGTTGCATCATGTGGTCTACCACGTTGGCGGGGGATGTTGAATGGCTCATGTGAATCTTTTAACGTCCTTTAAAAATGGGTTTTCTCTTTTCCATAAAAGCAGCTACGCCTTCCTGGTAGTCTTCTGTATGGGCTGCTTTGTATTGCAATCGGTCTTCGTTCTGCAATTGTTCTTCAAAAGGCGTGTGCAGGGATGCATTCAATGCTTTTTTGGTCAACGCCAGGGCGCGTGTAGGCATTTCAGCCAGCTGTGTGGCCAACGCCTTGGCTGCGCGCTCAAAATCCGTATCGGCAAAATACTTGTAAATCATACCGATTCTTTCCGCTTCGGCGGCACTGACCTTGTCGCCCAGCATCATCAGGGCCGACGCTTTTTGAAACCCGATCAATCGGGGTAAAAAATACGTGCCCCCACTGTCCGGGATCAATCCGATTTTGGTAAAAGCCTGAATAAAAGAAGCAGATTCAGTGGCCACCACAATGTCGCAACACAGTGCTATGTTGGCACCGGCGCCTGCGGCTACCCCGTTCACTGCACACAAAACCGGCTTTTCGATGGAACGTATTTTTTGTACAATCGGGTTGTAATGTTCGGACAGTATTTTTTCAAATCCCATCGGATTGTCTCCGGTTACTTCGCCCAGGTCTTGTCCTGCACAAAAAGCCTTTCCATTACCGGTGAGGTACAGGGCCCGCACCGATGCATTCGTGGCACATTCGTCCAGGATGGATTGCAGCTGCAAAGCCATATCCCGGTTGAAGGCGTTGAATTTTTCGGGCCGATTCAGTGCGATGTACGCCACGTTGTTTTCTATGGTCAACGATACCCATTGCATTTTTTCCATGATTGCTGACTGATTATACATCAAAACTTTTCACTTCTTTGTGCGCCAATAAAAACTGATTCACCAGGTCGTAGTTTCTGTCGGGTGAACTGATGCGGTACATGTAAATGGCGTCGTTGTTTTCTTTGTACATTTTCATACACCGAAAAGTGAGGCCATGCTGTGTGAAAAAATCTTCCAGTTCGGGTTTGAAATGATTGCCTAGCTCCACCATCCGGATTTTATAATCTTTTACTTTGTGAAACTTATTGATAAAACGCTGCACAGGTTCCAGCACAAACAAGGCAATCACCACAATGGCACTCACCACAATCGCCAACGGATAATTGTGGTAGCCAATGGCCATGCCCAAGGCGGCCGTCACCCAAATCAATGCAGCGGTGGTCAGTCCATTGACCGAAATGCCTTCCTTGAAAATCACGCCTGCACCAATAAAACCGATGCCGGTTACGATATTACTCGCAATACGATCTGCTCCGCCACCCATATCGGTTTCTTTAGATAAAATGGTGTACAAACAAGATCCCACCGAAATCAAGATCATGGTTCTGAAACCCGCTGGTTTGCTTCGAAATTCTCTTTCCAAGCCAATGATGGCGCCAATCACAAATGCCACTGACACCTGGGCGGCTTCTTCAAAGTAGATGGCTATATTCATACAAGATCAATTGAATGCTATTAAAGTTAAGAATATTAATGGCATTTAAAATAGTCAAAAGGCT